>CAXTNZ010000052.1:0-30541 GCA_964245695.1 uncultured bacterium
CCATTCCCCCACTCCTCTTCAAGGTCAACTCACTTGAGTCCCATAACTTAAAAAAGTTATTATTTTTGACGGTCAGTCGTAGTTACGGATTTAGCCTACCCTCGAAATAGAGACGCTTTTATTTCGGCGTTGAAGTTTAGTAGCAAATCCCACACTTTCCATGCAACTTGTCCCAAAAACTCAACTCCCAGCAGAACCAGCCCTGACTACAGAAAAAATTACCTTAGATGTCGGGGGGATGAAGTGTGCTGGGTGTGTGAAAGCAGTAGAAAGGCAGCTAATCCAACATCCAGGAGTCAAAAGCGCCTGCGTGAACCTGGCGACAGAAGTAGCAGTCGTAGAGTCGGAAGCTGGTGCAGTAGATCCTGATGCTCTCTCTCAGAAATTAACAGATGCTGGGTTCCCGACTCAACCCCGGCAAGCAGGCGGCAAAGTATTAGGCGACACACCAGCCCTACAAGACCCGGCGGAACGACAGCGCCAACAAATGCGATCTTCACTAAGGCAATTGGCGATCGCTGCACTACTCTTAGTGCTATCGGCAATTGGGCATTTTGGTCATATTACAGGCTTAATGTTGCCCTTAGATAATATCTGGCTCCATTGTGGACTGGCAACAGTGGCGTTACTAATTCCCGGTCGCCCGATTTTAGTAGATGGTTGGCGGGGTTGGCGGCGGAATGCGCCCAACATGAACACTTTAGTGGGATTGGGAACCCTGACGGCTTACACTGCTAGTTTGGTGGCGCTGCTATTCCCGCAAATCGGTTGGGAGTGCTTCTTTGACGAACCAGTGATGATATTAGGCTTTATCCTCTTGGGACGGACATTAGAGCAATATGCCAGAGGTCGCGCCGCTGCTGCATTTAGGCAATTGCTGGCACTTCAGCCACAGATAGCGCGATTGATTGCTAACCCAGAGAAAGTCGGCGCAGGCTCGCCTGCTGTAGAAATTCCGGCGGAGCAGGTGCGTGTGGGAGAATGGTTGCAGGTACTGCCAGGAGATAAAATCCCCGTTGATGGCAAAGTGGTTGTTGGGCAAACAACGGTGGATGAGTCGATGCTCACGGGGGAAGCAGTACCGATAATCAAGCAACCGGGTGATATGGTGACGGCGGGAACGCTAAACCAGTCGGGAGCGATCGCTATCCAAGCTACACGTACTGGAAGTGATACAACCCTGGCTCAGATTGTCGCTCTCGTAGAAGCAGCACAAACCCGTAAAGCCCCGGTACAAAAATTAGCAGATACAGTAGCTGGTTACTTTACCTACGGTGTGTTGACAGCTGCTTTGCTGACATTTGTCTTTTGGTACTTTTTCGGGACCCACATCTGGCAGGTTCACAGCATGTCCGGTGCAATGGAAATGTCTCACATGTACGCGCGGGGTAACTCCGCCCCTACGATGTCCGGGCTGTTGTTGAGTTTAAAGTTAGCGATCGCAGTTATGGTAGTCGCTTGTCCTTGTGCTTTGGGGCTTGCCACACCCACAGCCATTCTCGTCGGCACTGGCATCGGTGCAGAACGGGGTCTGTTAATCAAAGGCGGCGACGTTTTGGAACGAGTACACCAGCTTGATACCGTAGTATTTGATAAAACCGGCACTCTCACAACTGGTAATCCCACCGTTACTGACTGCCTTGTAATTAAAGTGGGGGAAGATAAGGAAGATGAGATAATTAATTTGTCTCCCCCTATTCCCTACTCCCTAATACAACTAGCAGCGGCAGTAGAAGGCGGCACTTGCCATCCCTTAGCAAAAGCGATTCAGCAGGAAGCGCAGCGGCAACAATTATCTATCCCAAATGCTGAGGACTTTCACACCGAACCTGGACTTGGCGTGTCTGCTGTAGTAGAAGGCACAAGCGTGATATTGGGCAACCGCGACTGGTTGAGTTGGCAGGGAATTTCTCCCAGTGAAACTGCATCAAAGGTGGCTCTTGATTTGGCAGCAGATGGAAAAACAGTGGTTTACGTAGCAGTAGGAGGCACTTTAGCGGGGCTAATTGCTGTTCAAGATACCCTAAGACCAGATGCTAAAGCAGCGGTAGACAAGTTACACGAGATGGGTTTACGGGTAATGCTGCTGAGTGGGGATAGATTAGAGGCAGCTAGTGCTATAGCCAAACAACTGGGACTAGATAGCGAGAAAGATGTGATGGCGGGTGTCCCTCCGAGCAAAAAAGCAGATGCGATCGCATCTTTGCAGAAAGGGGGACTGGGAAAACTTCTTCCCAATCACCAATCTCTAGTAGCAATGGTGGGGGATGGCATAAATGATGCGCCGGCTTTATCTCAAGCAGATGTGGGAATTGCTTTACACTCTGGGACAGATGTGGCGATGGAAACAGCGGAAATTGTGCTGATGCGCGATCGCTTAACCGACGTTGTAGAATCTATTGAGCTAAGTCGTGCTACCTTCAACAAAATTCGTCAGAATTTATTTTGGGCTTTTGCCTACAATACATTGGGAATTCCACTAGCTGCCGGTGTTTTGTTGCCCAGTTTCGATTTTGTTCTCAGTCCATCTGGTGCTGCGGCATTAATGGCGTTTAGCTCTGTTAGCGTCGTCACAAACTCAATATTATTACGACGGTTTGCCCCTCCTCGCTAAAATCATCCTTTGGAGGTATAAATTTTCGGCACAGATATTGGTTTTCCCCTTCTCAGGTTAAACTAATTCGGTAGTCAGGTGTTACGCATCTCAGAAAGCCTGTTGAAACTCTTAACAGAGCGACAGTAGCTAAAGGAGTAGAGCAGGAATGTTCTACTCTGACAATTAAATATGCAATTTCAATGCATATCAGATTAGTACCACAGACTTTGAGTGCGCGAGAATGGCAAGAAACAATACTAATAATCAAATCTTAATTCATTACAGATCAACTGATTCTAGCAACGATTCTTCAATGGCAGCACAAACTAATGAAAGCCATCGACTTATTATTGAGGATGATCAGGGACGCAAGGAAAAGACTCTTGATCACCCCTTGTATTCTATTGGTAGACGCGACTGCGATATCATTTTGGTGTCGCAATTTGTCTCCCGCCGCCATGCCACATTAGTCAGACTGCCACGAGACGATAGTAATCGTAGTTATTATTATCGGATTGTGGATGGTGATGCCAAAGGCAAGACTAGTGTCAACGGTTTAATGATCAATGGTCGCAAGATATCGGCACACGATCTGAAAAATGAAGATGAGATCGTCTTTGGTCCTGAGGTACGTGCTATTTATTACCTGTTAAAAGATACTATGCAACCGATGGCGCAAACGGATTCCACAGAGTATGACATTACACTAATAGACCCAGGCATGACTGAGGAGCTTGAGGACTGAAAACCTACCAATTCAGGTATGTTTTTATTATCAGCCAAGTTATTTTGGGCAAGGGGTGTCTTGCTAGAGCCAACAAGAGTTATCAAGCTAGGCGCAGCAGACACCTTTGCTATCAGTGCCACGGGCTACCCCGCAATGCTTTCAATCAAATGCCAATGGCGGTTATTTTCAATCGCCTGCTTGATGAATTCAAACATTTGGCGGCAGTGATTATCAAGTTGCAGAGGCAATTCCTCGTTTTTAATCACAATACTCATCCGGGTTTCTGTTTCAGTAGCGGTTGACTTATCAATCAGTACTTCCACCCTCACTAATTTAGAGAAGGAAACATTACCCGGAATCTCACGAGCCATAATGTAATCGGCTGTGTAGTATTGAACATCAAACTCACACTCCTGTAGAAGTTCTACAAGTAACGGCTGGAGATGGTCAATAGTAACAGAAACAATAAATGAACATGTATAGCGAGCCATAATAGCCCCAAGCCTTGCAACACTCCGTCCATCCTATAATACTTAGCGAACGATCATAAAGGCAGGTAGTTATAGATTCATTAAAGAAGCAATGTTTTTAGATAAAAGACAAAGCAACACAAGACACACAATCAAATTTTTTTCACCTAAATGCAGGGTGGCACAAGCTGAAAGTTTGATAAAAAAACTTTAAAATATAAGTTGGGCAAATGTGAAACATGAAAGTAGCAATTACTGGAGCAACAGGATTTGTCGGTAGTCGTTTGGTACAACGACTTCACGAGGAAGGTAAAAGCGTGGTGGTGTTAACTCGTAACACTGCCTTTGCCCAAAAGGTTTTTCCATCTGAGGCTTTCCGGAATGTAGAAATTGTTGCCTATACCCCCACGCTATCAGGTTCTTGGCAAGATGCGCTTGACGGTTGTGACGCTGTAGTCAATCTTGCAGGAGAACCGATTGGCGAGGGACGTTGGACATCAGAACGCAAGCAAGAAATCCTCAATAGCCGTCAACTCAGCACACAAAAAATTGTGGAAGCAATAGCCAAGAGCGCGACCAAGCCAAATGTGTTAGTTAATGCTTCGGCTATTGGATACTACGGCACCAGTGAAACCGCTACCTTTGACGAAACTAGCTTTTCTGGTAACGATTTTCTCGCTCAAGTCTGCCAAGCTTGGGAAGCAGAAGCCTCAAAGGTAATAGATGTTGGTGTGCGGCTGGTAATTCTCCGTTTCGGCATTGTCTTGGGAACGGGTGGTGCTTTGGCCAAAATGATTACCCCGTTCAAACTCTTCGCCGGTGGTCCGATTGGCAGCGGTCGGCAGTGGTTCTCGTGGATTCACTTAGACGATATAGTTAACTTAATTCTGCAAGCTTTAACTAAACCAGAAATGCAAGGCGTATACAATGCCACTGCTCCTAATCCCGTACGCATGGCAGAATTGTCTCAGACTATGGGGCAAGTAATGAACCGCCCTTCCTGGTTGCCCGTCCCTTCCTTTGCTATCGAAGCCCTCTTAGGTGATGGAGCGATTGTAGTTTTAGAAGGTCAACAAGTCCAACCCAAACGCACCTTAGAAGCTGGTTTTGAGTACTTATATCCTAATTTGAAACCTGCACTAACAGAAATTCTCAAATAAAGTTGGTAGTGAGCGGTTTACCGCTGATAATTAGTAGCTTATCTTAGCCGAAAGTACAGCACCAAAAATACAAATTTCGGTGCGTTACAGATATTCGTCAACGCACCCTACATTTTATATTTTTTGTGGTAAGTTGTAAACCGCTAACTATTGACTCGAAAGGAATTTCCGAGAAACCCAACTAATAATACCGCTAAGAATCGCACCACCCATGAGGATGCCGATCGCTGGGTTAAATACAGGTTGCCAAAGTTTGTGCCACAAATCCAAACCTAAATTTACTCCAGCAGCATCACCAATCGCAGCGATCACTAACCACAAAAAGCCCAACAAAACCAAAAACACATCCGCTACTAAAACCAGATTTAGCCAGCTTAACAATTTATCTTTCATGTGGAAAATGGGAAATAGAAAATGGGGAGTGGGAAGTAGAAAGTGGGAAGTAATAATTTTTGACAACTAACCACGCTCCTACTAACCACGCTCCAACCATCAATTACTCTGGAAATAGCCAGCTTTTGACTTTTGCCAAACTCTGCCAATCTGGTTTTCTGCTTAAACCGTCTTCAATGCTGCTTTTGATTTCATCCCGCCATTCTGGGTTAACAAATATTAACTGTTGTACAAAATCAATATGTTGCCGTAACCCTTTTTCACCTTTTTCTAGCATCGCCAGGGCGAGATTAATCCTTGCCTGTGCGTCTTGTGGATTTAACTTTACTGCCTTTTGGGCGGCTTTGTAAGCAAAGTTGGATTTGTTATCTAACAGATACAACCACGCCAAACAAGTCCAAGCCGAACTACTTTTCGGAGCGCGATCGCACACTTCTTGAAACACAGGGATTAAAGAATCTACTGATTCTCCTGCTTTATAGCGTTCTAAACCTGTATCAAACAGGGATTCAACTGTATTAGTCATTAGTCAAGAGTCAAGAGTCAATGGTGAGGCAGTGCGGTGGACGGGTTTCCCGGCATAAAGCACCTGCCGATCTTCGCAGCGATCTTCGACGCAGGAGCGTCACCCGAAGGGTCAAATAGTCAATAGTCACGCAACCCCTCATCTGTGGACTGTTGACTATAGACTTTGGACTAAACACCAAACGACTTACCGCAACCGCAGGTTTGGTTGGCGTTGGGGTTAGTGAATTGAAATCCGCCGCCAATCATGGCATCGCTATAATCAAGCATCAAGCCATAAAGATATAATAAGCTTTTGCGATCGCTAACAATTTTGAAGCCATCATAATCAAACATTTCATCTTGGGGGGTGATCTTACTAGCGTCTTCAAAATCCATCATGTAAGACATCCCAGAGCAGCCACCTTGACGCACTCCTACCCGCAAGCAGAGGTCTGCGCCTTGATTATCCCGCAACCTTTTCACTTGTCGCAATGCTGCTTCACTCAACTGAATTCCTCGTTGTTGAGACGCTTGTACTTGTGTCATCTGTTTCAACTCCTTATATGGTTTAAATAAAACTCTCTGAATGCGGTCTTTGGAGCTTTAAACTCCAAGCTCTCACGCCCAAGAAAGCCCTTTAAGTTTTTGTATCCATTCTAGCGACATTGATGTCGCCGAGTGCCAAATTGTAAATACTGCGTCAAAAGCGGCAAAAGATTTTTATTCTAGAATTGGGGGACTCGATGTGTGTAATTCGTATTTTTGCCATTCCCGCCGATGCTAGCCAGCAGCCCAACCGCTATAAAGGTGCAGCAAAAGTTAATTTTTAGCCAACGCTCGCCATTTTATCAAAGTTTACTTGCTTTCTTGCTTGTTTTGATTAGCTTACTTTATGACAAGTTTTAATCGCTCTACCAGTCGTCGGTTGAAGAAATTAACTCAAATTCCTTCTATATGGGAGGGCGATCGCCGTCCGATGTCATCACCAAGCCGTTCGGATGACTCAGACGCAAAGGGAGAATGCATTCTTTGGGTGGATGGCTCCCAAGGAATTGTTCGCGGAATGGACGTTGTAGATCCAGACACAGGTCCAGAGGCGATCGTTCGCACGTTAATGCGAGCAATGGAGCATCCCCACAGTCCCGCCAAACCTGCTCGTCCCCAAAGAATTGTCGTCAGAGACCGCGAGATCCAATTTTACCTGCGCGGGGTACTGCAAGATTTGGAGATTGCTATTGACTACGCACCAGAATTGCCTTTGATTGATGAACTGTTTCGCGGGTTTGCGGAAATCATTGATAGTCAAGTCCCCGAATTACCTCCACAGTATGCACTAGCCCTGCGAGAAAAGGCATATGCAATTTGGGATGCAGCTCCTTGGGAATTTTTGGAAGAACAGCAAATCTTATCGATAGAAATTAATAAGTGGGATGTTGGTACACTTTACGCCTCGGTGATGGGAATGCTGGGGATGGAGTACGGAATTTTATTTTATCGGTCAGAAGATTCCCTCAAGCGGTTTCGCTCAGCGGTTTTAAGGGATGACGAATCACAAGAGCGTTTAGAAGAAGCTTTCCTGAAGCAAGATTGTCAGTTTCTTACCTTTGAGCGTGCCAACGCAATTGACGATGATGAGGATGACCTTAATGATCTTGCGGATCTGCCGTTATCGGAAATTGACCCTACCTTTGGCAATATCCACCCTCTAGAAGGACTGCGATCAGTTTTGTATGACGAAGAGGCGCTTGTAGTCTTCGTCGCCCTAGAAAGCTTTTCTCGCTTTATCCGCGATTATCGTCGCCAGCTTCAGGAAGACCCTTTCCCCGCACTTAGCCGTCGCTATCGCATTTCGCTACCATCGGAGGAATCAACTAAATCAGTGAATGTCACTGTCTCTACGATGCCGCAGTTGGCAGGCGAATTAGAGGAAATGGCGAGCTTTGACACCCAAGAGGAAAGCGATTTACCCACTAACCCGATGTTTAGGTCATTGCGAGATGACTTGATCCCAGAAGACTCCTTCCTCAGCTTGGGTGTGGTGTCTTGGGAGATGTTGGAGTATTTACGCAACGGCGCAATATACCATCAAGCAGGGGAAATTCAACAAGTAGGTGACGGATTGCCTGTGATTTTAATTCAAACTTCCCGTCCTAAGGCGAAGATTGTAATTGAAAATGTTGAAGCAGCCGAGGGACTGAAAGCAATTTGTTTTAATCCCGGTGCCGATCCTTTCGATGGCGATCGCTATGACCTTGGTTTATTGCAAACTAACAATGGCGAATTGTTTTTATTTGGTGAGTTTTTAGATGATGACCCAATTCATGTAGAAGCCCGAAAAAAATGGAATCAGCGGTGTAAAAATACGAAGGGCTACTGTGGGTTGATAATTGCTAAAGGACTGACAGGATCTGCTCGCGGAAATCCTCAATTGCGAGACATGATGGCTTTGTTTGAAGCGCGATCGCTTTCGCCTAAAGATTTAGGCATCGGCACTCTCCAACTTATGCCCCAACTTCAATTTGAATGATTTTATATCTCATATTATGTCCGTCTTAACATTAATAAAAACATCGCAACCGTCGTAGAGACGTTCCGCCGGAACGTCTCTACATATCAGTAATTTACCGGGTATGACCTCACACAATTAAATCAATATTTTTACTTACTATGAATATGTAGAGACGCAAAATTTCGCGCCTCTACATAGCCTAAAAATCGTAACGATAACCTACCATCAAGCAGTTCTCCCATCCTGCTGAGACCTTAGTACTGACTCTGGTTGACTTGACCCAGCAGGTAAAGCTTCACGTCTTGATCCTGACGCTCCATTGTGATTTGGGGTTTCCGGAGGGTTCGAGCCTCCTGGTGGACGCTTGCGAGAAAATACAGACTTAGCCGCACTCTTAACCAAGATGTACAGAATTGGCACTAAAAACAGACTTAAGAACGTCGCCAGTAGCAGTCCCCCAAAAAGCGCTGTCCCCAGAGACCAACGGCTACTGGCTCCAGCCCCCTCAGAGAGAACCAAAGGTAAAAATCCTAACAGCGCTGCAAAAGAAGTCATCAAAATTGGTCGCAGCCGTTCTTCCCCCGCTTTCACCGCGGCTCGTGTGATGCTCATACCCTCCTCAAGCAGTTGATTGGCAAATTCCACCACCAAAATTGCATTTTTCGCTGCCAGACCAATCAGAGTCACCAAACCCACTTGGCAATAGATATCATCCACCACTTTGGGAAAAAGGCTACCGACCATAAACACATTCGAGCGTAGCCAAATCGCCGTCATCGCTCCCAAGATGGCTAAGGGAACCGTCAACAAAATAATAATCGGGTCAACGTAGCTTTCATACTGAGCAGACAGCACCAAAAAGACAATTACAATTGCTATACCGAAAATCAGCGCTGTGGCTCCTCCAGAAGTCTTTTCTTGCAGATAAGTCCCCGTCCACTCGTAACCAAAACCTTGGGGTAAAACCTCTGCTGCTACTTCCTCCATCGCTTTAATCGCCTCACCAGAACTCGCACCAGGAGCCGGAGCGCCCTGAATTTTGATCGATCTATACAAGTTATAATGCGAGATGGTTTTCGGTCCCACAAATGGCGTAACTTCCACCAAATTGCTCAACGGAATCATTGTCCCATTACCAGAGCGAACATATAGCTTACCAATATCATCAGGGTTAGCGCGGAAAACTCCATCTGCCTGAATATATACCCGATATTGTCGCTGTCCCTGCACAAAGTCATTCACATATTGTGACCCTAAATAACTTTGCAACGCGCTAAAGATTTGATTGATATCTACATTGAGAGCTTTCGCTTGGTTGCGGTTCACCTGAATTTGAAATTGAGGAGTATTTGCGGTGAATTGAGTGAAAACTCCTTGGAGAACCGGCTTTTTATTCGCCGCTGCAATAAACTTTTGGGCATTCTCAACAAAGGTTTCAATGGGAGCGCTCCCAGTTCGGTCTTGAAGGATAAATTCAAAACCACCCGTACTACTCAACCCTCGAACCGGCGGAGCATTCACCGCAATTACTCTCGCTTCTGTAATGGTTCCCAGCTTCTTATTGAGGTTTTGCAGTATTCCATAAACAGATTGAGATTCTTCAGTTCTCTCTTTCCACGGTTTCAAGTTCGCAAACGCAATCCCTAAATTAGAAGCATTTCCATCGAAACCAAAGCCAGCGATCATAAAACTAGCTCTCACCTGCGGAACCGATGTCACTTCTTTGGCAACCCGCTCCATAATAGATTCGGTGTACTTCAAAGAAACCCCATCCGGAGCCTGAACAATCACAAAGAAGTAACCCTGATCTTCCTCTGGAATAAAGCCTGTAGGTACTGCCTTATACATGAAAACCGTTGCCACTAAACCAGCGAGAAAAACTCCCATGACAATCGGCTTCACATGAGTGAGGAAGCTAACAAAACCCACATATCGGCGCGTAAACCAGGCAAATCCGCGATTAAACAGCCCAAAGAACCAGCCTAAAGGTCCCCATCCCGGCTGTGCTGGGCGCATCAAAATCGCTGCCATACTTGGAGAGAAGGTTAAGGCATTAAAGGTTGAAATAGCGATCGAGCAAGCAACAGTTAAGGCAAATTGTTTGTAAACAATACCAGTGGTTCCCGGAACAAATGCGACGGGAATAAACACTGCCATCAGTACAAGTGAGGTGGCAATAATTGCCCCAGTCAATTCCTTCATTGCTTCAAAAGCTGCCTCACGGGGCTTCATCCCCTGTTCCAGCTTGACTGCAACTGCCTCCACGACAATAATCGCATCATCGACGACAATACCGATCGCCAAAACGAAACCAAATAACGTCAGTGTATTAATCTGAAATCCTAAAACCAACAGAGCCGCACATGTCCCCACCAGAGAAACGGGGATCGCCACTGTGGGAATAATCGTAGTCCGCCAATCTTGCAAAAAGACAAAAATCACCAAGACTACCAGAATAATCGCCTCAACCAAGGTGTGCAGCACCTCTTCTAAGGAAATTTCCACAAATGGGGTAGTGTCAAATGCAACCTCTCCCTTCAGTCCGGGGGGAAAACTCTTGGCTAACTCTTCGATTTGCTCCTCGACAGCATGGGCAACTTGTAGGGCATTACTACCCGGAAGTTGATATATCCCCAAACCGACGGCTGCTTTTGGATTATTTCCTGGTAAGGTGAATTTAGCATTAGCGAGATAATTCTCTGCCCCTAATTCAACTCGACCCACATCTCTGACTTTAACTAAGCTGCTACTGGTGGCATAATTAGTATTAACAGCACTGCCGGCATTAGTAGGATTACCAACTTGACCCACCTTTAGCACCATGTCTTCAAATTCAGCCGCATCTTTGAATCGACTGCTTGCCCGCAAAGCAAATTCAAAGCTTTGATTATCTGGTGCTGGTTCTTTACCAATTGCCCCTGCACCAACCTGAATATTTTGTTCTTGAAGCGCAGTTGTGACATCTTGCGGTGTCAGCTTATATTGGGCAAGCTTATTTGGATCGAGCCAGAGACGCATTGCATATTTGCGTTCGCCAAAAACCCTGGCACTTCCGACACCAGGAACCCGTTTAATCTGGTCGAGAATAAGCTGGTCAACATAATTACTGATAAAAATGTTGTCATACTCATTATTTTCGGCGTAGAAACCATATACCAAAAGGAGACTGCTCGATGCTGTTTCTACGGTGACACCCGTTCGTTTAACAGTATCTGGCAATTGCGGATCGGCGATCGCTTTTTTGTTTTGAACGTTGACTTGAGCAATATCAGAATTGACATTAGTCGGAAAGGAAACAACTATATTGCTCGCGCCGTCATTACCCGTATTAGAAGAGATGTAAGAGACATCTTTAACGCCGTTAATTTGTCGCTCAATAATGTTGGTAACAGTGTTTTCGGTTGTTTGAGCATCTGCACCAATATTGTTGGAACTAACGGTGATTTGGACGGGAGCGAGGTCTGGTAGCTGCGAAATTGGCAGGATTGGGATACAAATGCTTCCCAGCAGCAAAATGATGATTGTACAAACGGTCGTTAAGACTGGGCGTCTGATGAAGGTATTGACAAACATAAGAAGAGTGAGAATGCGAGTAGTTAATTTCCAGAAAGCAACACAACCCTTGCGCCTCGAAGTCCGCCTTTGATTTTTTTAAGACTGCCAAGCTAGCTACTCACAGGCAAGATGCCTGTGCTACGAGGAATATATCTGAATGCAACGGGCGTATAAAAAAATGTGTTAAGGATTTTGATTAGCTGTTTCTTCTGGTGCAGGCTTGATAGCAGCACCATTTCTTAAGCTAAGAATGCCGGAAACAACGATTTTTTCACCAGCTTTTAATCCTTCAATAACTTGATAATTATTGCCTTCAATTGCCCCTAACTTCACAGGCTTTTGTTTGGCTACTAAGGTTTGGGTTTCTGGTTTAGGTTCGTTAGATTGTTCTGGTTTAGATTCTTGTGTTTGTTCTGGTGGTTCAGCCACAAAAACAAAATTTTTTCCTGCCAAAGGAGATATTGCTGTAACCGGAATTAAAATTCCCGGACGCTGATCCCAAATCACTCTGGTATTCACTGACTGACGATTAATCAGTTGCCCGCCAAAATTGGTAAAAGTAGCTTTAACCAGAGCTGTCTGCGCTGAGGCATCGGAGGAAATAAAGCTCAACTTACTACCTGCTGTGACTTTGCCTTGGGCATCCAGTATCTGCACAGGTAAGCCCAAGCGCAACTGCTTGGGTTGGTTGAGAGGAATGTTTATATTTAGTTCCAAAGAGTCATTTTTGGTAAGTCTGGTGAGATCATCTCCTTTGCTCACATACTCTCCTACCTTCACCGGGATAGCACCGACAATACCAGCGAAAGGAGCGAGTACCTTAGTATATTGCTGTTGCACTTGAGCCGCCTGAACTTGAGCTGCTGCTTGAGTTACTTGCGCTCGTGCTTGGGCGATTTCTTCCGGACGGGAGCCGTTCTCTTTTTGGGTTAAGTTTTGTTTTTGTTGTTCTAAAGCACCCGCTAACTCGTTGATATCAGAGCCTCTGCTTTTACGGAGTTGCTCTAAGCGTTTTTTGGCTGCGATTAGTGCAGCATCAGCACTGCGTTGAGCCTTAACATATCCTTCTTGGGTATCTTGAGAAACTGCACCCTCTTTTCGTAATTGTTCGTATCGCTTTGCTCTTGACTGTGCTAATTCCAGCTCCGATTGAGCCGAATTAACTTGAGCTTAAGCTTGGTGAATTTCAGCATTTTGCTCTCCATATTGCGCATCTTGAAGTTTTGCTTGAGCTTGAGAAACTTGCGCTCTGGCTTGAGCGATTTCTTCAGAACGAGTACCTGCTTTGAGTTGGGCAAGATTTGCTTGCGCTCTTTCTAGTGCCGCTTTTTGTTGTAATAGTTGGGCATTAACATCATCGCTTTCCAAGGTAATAATAACTTGCCCTTCTTTAATGCGATCGCCTTCTTTAACAAGAACCTGGTTAATTCGTCCTTCTATTCGTGGCTTTATCGGTACTGAGCGCGAAGCTTCTAAAGTGCCGATAAATTGCGAACTTTCTCTAATAGTTCCAGTTTCCACAGTGGCTAACTTCACCGGAACTGCCATTGGTTTCTTGGCAGTTGCTCCAGCTGCTTGGTTGACATTATCGCCACGGCTTTGCCACCAGCGCCAACCGACACCTGCACCTCCAAAGATTATCAGCATAATTCCCAATATCATTAGCCAACGTCGCTTTTTACGTGGCTTTTGAAGTTGCTCTGATACAGATTCTTGTTCAGCCTGATGCTGATCGGTAACAGCAATTTCTGTTTCTACGGATGCAGAGGACTCAGGTAAATTAGAATGAGGCATCGTTGTTTTCTCTTCTTTTACTTAGACTTGGACACCTGTTTTTGGCTAAAAAACCTGTGTATATATAAATGATTTTTTAGCCAGTTTTGTCTACGTATTTTTGCTATATGTGTTTTATAAACCCTATATTTCTAGTTAGGAAAAAACTCGGATTAATGCCGTTTTCATGTTTTTGGAGAGAATTGATTTGTGTTTATGGGGACAGTGCTAATACTACGCACAAACAAATCAACACAACCATCGATGTAGCATTCACGACTATAGCTGACTTTAGTCGGAGTAGCAGTGCGACGCAGCATCCCAGAAAGTAGCATAGCCGTAAACATGTCCACTGCTAGTTCAATATCTATCTCTGGACGTACTGTCCCGTTTTTTTGACTTTTCTGCAAGTATGCAATTAACTTTTTATACAGCGATTGAACAGCATCATGTAATATTTGACAAGCCGCATTTGGATGTCGCTTCGCTTCCCCAATAAATGTCCGAATTAAACCTTCATGTTCCTCCAACATCTGATTGAAAAGTGTTGCATAATGTCTCAAGTCGATGAGTATATCCTGAGTCCATTCGTCCTCATTGGCTAAGGCTTCAGCCTGTAAAGCTATCATTTGCTGAATTACAGCCGCTAATAGTTGCTCTTTGCTTTGAAAATGGCGAAACAAAGTTACTTCGTTTACCTTTGCGACACGCGCAATCTCACGGGTTGTCGCTCCAGATAAACCAGAAGACGCAAATACCTCAGTTGCTGCTTTAATCAACCGCGCACGAGTTTGGGCTGTCTTTGATGCAAAATTCTCCACAAACAAAAATAATGCAAGTGATTACTTGCCTATATTATAAGCAGATAGAGGTAAAGATATATCAGAATTAGACATTATATCTGCCTTGACAATGTGGCATTGGGCATTGGACGTTGGACGTTGGGCGTTGTCCCCCTTGTCCCCCTTCCAGTCATTGGGTAGGCGAAACACAGCTACAATGAAAATAGTTAGACTTTATTGAGATTTGTAAATTAGGGATAAGCTGTTGTCATGGCTCCCGCTGTTTTAATTCAAAACCTACAAAAACGCTACGGCACAGTTGAAGCCGTCAAGGATGTTTCCTTTCAGGTAGAGCCAGGAGAAATCTTTGGTTTACTCGGTCCCAACGGAGCCGGGAAAACAACTACTTTGCGTACCTTATGTACTCTTACCACACCGGATGCTGGCAAAATTGAAGTATCTGGGATTTCTGTGCTGGATAATCCGAAAGCCGCTAGACAAAAGCTAGGCTATGTGGCGCAGGAAGTTGCTTTAGATAAAGTGCTAACTGGACGAGAACTGTTACAACTGCAAGCGGCACTTTATCATTTACCCGGTGCAATGATAAAGCAACGAGTAAATACAGTGTTGGATTTACTCGGTTTGCAGGAATACGCCAATAAAAAGACAGGAACCTACTCTGGGGGGTTACGCAAGCGCCTTGATTTGGCTGCTGGGTTACTTCATGCACCGGATGTGTTAGTTTTAGATGAGCCAACGGTAGGACTTGATATAGATAGCCGTTTTGTGGTCTGGGACTTCCTCAGAAAGCTACGCGCAACTGGGACAACAGTACTGATAACCAGCCATTATTTAGAAGAGATTGACGCGCTAGCCGATCGCGTCGCAATTATCGATCGCGGCGTTGTAATTGCTGCCGGAACACCCTCAGAGTTGAAAGATAAATTAGGGGGCGATCGCATTACTTTGCGAATCCGCGAATTTTCCCCCCTAGAAGAAGCAGAAGAAGCGAAAAACCTGTTGCAATCTTTGCCTTTTGTCCAAGAAGTCATCATCAACAGCGCACAAGGTAATTCCCTCAACTTGGTGGTGACACAGCAAAATGATGCTTTAATTACCATCCAACAAAAGCTGAATTCCGCAGGCTTGCCCATGTTTGGTATCGCCCAATCTCGCCCAAGCTTAGATGATGTTTATCTCGCCGCCACAGGACGCACATTGATGGATGCAGAACTAGCAGCCGTAGCAAATCGCGATCCGAAGGCGGAAAAGAAACAAAATATGAGATAGGAAATGGGGACGCTTGGACTGGGGACGCTTGGACTAGAAAAAGAATTATTTATTACCCATGCCTATTGCCCAATGCCCCATTCCCAATCCAAAATCTAAAATCTAAAATCCAAAATCGCTATGAGTGTTACTCCAAAATCTGATATAAGTTGGCAACAACTAGCATCGCCGCCAGTTCAAGCTGATACTGCTCCTAATTTTTTCGGTGAATTGGTGCAAGAGACGCTTGCCTTGACTCGTCGCTTGTTTATTCAGTTGCAGCGTCGTCCATCAACTTTGATTGCCGGAATTATTCAGCCGGTGATGTGGTTGGTGCTGTTTGGTGCTTTATTTCAAAATGCACCAAAAGGTATATTTGGCAATACCACAAATTACGGACAATTTTTGAGTGCAGGCGTAATTGTTTTTACAGCATTTGCCGGAGCGCTGAATGCGGGTTTGCCGATCATGTTTGACCGAGAATTCGGCTTTTTGAATCGGTTACTCGTGGCACCTTTGGCTTCGCGATTTTCAATTGTGTTGGCTTCGGCAATCTTTATTATCAGCCAAAGTTTGCTGCAAGCGGCTGTGATTGTGACGGCGGCGGCGTTTTTGGGAGCTGGACTACCGGATTTGGCTGGTTTGAGTGCGATCGCCTTAATTGTCTTTCTCTTGGCTTTAGGCGTGACTGCTATCTCCCTCGGTTTGGCTTTCGCTTTACCTGGACACATTGAACTAATTGCGGTAATTTTTGTCACTAACCTGCCGTTATTGTTCGCTAGCACCGCTTTGGCTCCTTTATCCTTTATGCCTAAGTGGTTGCAGGTTGTCGCTACCCTTAATCCTCTCAGCTACGCCATTGAACCAATTCGCTATCTCTATCTCCATAGTGATTGGGGACTTGGTAGTGTAGTCATGCAGGCTCCTTGGGGTGCTGTTACCTTTGGGGAAGCGTTGCTGATATTGTTGGGCTTTGCTGTTGTCGCCTTGGTGAGCATTCAGCCCCAATTGCGGCGGAGTCTTTCTTAAGATTAAAGCATGATTTATTTGTAGCTATTTGAGGGGCAAAACTCCATGAAAATCTCGTTTTTACAGCTTACCAAACTCGTTGTCGCCACCGTGGCAGGAATTGGCGTTGCTTCGTTGCTAACGCCTAAACCTAGCTTGGCTCAAAGCCAGGTTTACGATCCACAAAACGTCGATCCACTAAACAGTACTGACCCCTTATCTCGTAGCAATACTGAGCAAAATCAGTTCAGTGTGTTTCAGTTAATTCATAACGCTAATTTTGGGACTTTGAACCCGGATTTTGCCAGAGAACAAAATCAACAACTGGATACAGCAGCGTTAGATTTTAAAAAAAGACAACAACAGCTAATTCAAGGTAAACAGCAGCCAATCAACCCAAGCGTAGGGGTAGCACCGGTGATTAGACCACCTGCAACAACACCCCAGTCGGGCAAGTGATATCAAAAATAAAGGTAAAAGGAAAAATTTCATCCCTTTTACCTTATTTTATTGTCAGTTTGGATTAATTCGTAGTAAGCGTTTTAACGCTTATAAAAGGCACTAAAGTGCCTACTACGATATCAAAATCAGAGGCTACAACCCAAGAGCAGTTAATACATCGCTGGCGTGGGTGCCTGTGCTGACATTAGCATCAACGTGGGTGATTTTACCATTGGGGTCAATCACATAGGTGACACGCTTGGCATAACCGCCGCCATCGACATCGTAAGCTTTGATTAGGCTTTTGTCGTTGTCAGCCAAAAGGGGAAAATTGAGATTAAATTTTTGGGTAAATGCCTGATGAGAGGCTTCGTCATCGGCGCTGACACCCAACACGACGACATTTTTACCTTGATATTGAGCTTGAGCATCCCGGAAGCTACAGGCTTGTTTGGTGCAGCCTGGGGTGTCATCTTTGGGGTAGAAATACAGAACTACCGTCTTACCTGCAAAATCAGATAAAGAAACGGTGTTGCCGTTAGTGTCTTTGGCGGTAAATGCAGGTGCATCCGTACCAACTGCTAGAGGCATACTTGACCTTTCCTATTTGTTGATTGTTGGTGCATCTGAGATTTTACAATAATTTACAATGATTAAGTGAATAAAACTGTGACGCATGGAAAATAATTAGTGCGAAAACAGACAAATTCTTTTATCTTCGGTGAAAAACCCAAATACAAAATGCCTGCGGTAGATTTGCAAAGCCAGAATACTTTTCCTTATCCTGCTAGCACAGTAGAACGAGCCGAGCGATCGCTTGTTTGTTCTCCCTTCAATCTGTGTTTATTTGCAGCGATGCGCGATACTAGTGTACCAGTGGGGGCGATCGCTCTTGATTCTGGTGTAAAAAAAAGCTATACCAAACGCGCTTTGTCAGAATTATCTTGTGACAACGCTTTGGATTGGCTAATCCAAGTGGGTATATTGCGACGCGAAGTCGATGGTCAGGGAATTACAGATAGTTTTCGCCTCACTCCCCTTGGTCGCCAAGTGGTAGAAAAACTACAAGAAAACCCAAGACGTTCTCCTTCATGGCGCGATCGCCTGTACGATTTCCTAATTCGCACTTTTAGACTACCGTTTTAGATTTTCAAAATCAAGAGTTAGCATTAGGGAATCAAAGGGAACAATATATACTGAAGTCTCATCCCCTTTTGATGAAGTCTTTACTATAGCTTAGGGATTAGGGACTGGGGACTAGGGAACGAGTAATTTCATGAGGGAAAAGGTTAAAGGGTGGGAAAGAAGAAATATTTTCCCCTTTTCTCTTGCCCAGTCCCTAATCGCCAGTCCCTAATCCCCTTTCCCCCTTGCTTTAAAATTCAGCCCTGATCTTGAAAAATCGCAATATTTAATTATGAAATCAATTATGGTAGTGGGGACAACATCCCACGCAGGGAAATCACTGATTACCGCAGCTATTTGTCGCATTTTAGCGCGGCGTGGTTGGCGAGTGGCTCCCTTTAAAGGTCAAAATATGGCTTTAAATGCTTATGTCACTGCTAATGGGGGCGAAATGGGTTACGCGCAAGCGGTACAAGCTTGGGCTGCCGGAGTTGCCCCTTGGGTGGAAATGAACCCAATTTTACTCAAACCCCAAGGAGATATGACCTCCCAGGTAATTATCAAGGGTAAGCCTGTAGGCAAAGTGGGTGCCGCAGAGTACTACGAACAATATTTTGAAATCGGGTGGCGAGCAATTGAAGAATCGCTTCAGCATTTAGGAACAGAGTTTGATATGCTGGTTTGCGAAGGTGCTGGTAGTCCAGCAGAAATTAATCTCAAGCACCGCGACTTAACTAATATGCGGGTGGCGAAACATTTGAATGCAGCCACGCTATTGGTAGTTGATATTGACCGGGGTGGTGCTTTTGCCCATGTAGTGGGAACTTTGGAGTTACTAGAGCCGGATGAACGCGCTTTAATTCGCGGTGTAGTAATTAACAAGTTTCGGGGACAGCGATCGCTCTTAGAACCCGGAATAAAATGGTTAGAAGAGCGCACTGGTATCCCCGTTGTGGGTGTTATTCCTTACTTGGAACACATGTTTCCCGCAGAAGACTCTCTTGACCTGCTGGAACGTAAATCTTACAAAAGCATCAGCGAACTTAACATCAGCGTTATCCGCTTACCGAGAATTGCCAATTTTACCGACTTCGACCCCTTGGAATCTGAATCCTCAGTCTCGGTGAGATATATTCATCCTAAGCAAGATTTAGGACATCCAGATGCAGTGATTATACCAGGGACAAAGACGACAATTTCTGACTTGCTACTGCTGCAAAGAAGCGGTATGGGAGAAGCAATTCAACATTATGCCGCGTCAGGTGGTACAGTATTAGGCATCTGCGGCGGGTATCAAATGCTCGGTCAGATGATAGCCGATCCAGAGGGGATAGAAGGACAAGCTGGGAGATATCAGGGTTTGAATCTATTACCGATCAAAACTGTGATTACAGGACAGAAAATCGCCCGTCAGCGCCAAGTTAGCTCGAATTTTCCGCAAAAGGGCTTGCCGGTGAATGGCTTTGAAATCCACCAAGGGCGATCGCGTATCGAAATGGAAGGAACAAATTCTCAAGCTTTCCAACCTCTATTTGACGATATTAATTTAGGATTGGTAGATAGTTGCCAATCAGTTTGGGGTACTTATCTCCACGGCATTTTTGACAATGGTCCTTGGCGTCGCGCTTGGTTAAATCGCCTTCGTCAACAGCGGGGTTTGAAATCCTTACCTACAGGTGTTGCCAACTACCGCGAAGAGCGAGAAAATGTTTTAGACTCGCTTGCCACGGAAATAGAACGCCATTTAGACTTAACTCCGTTTTTGTCCTAGTAGGCTGGTGTTTCATGAGTGTTCGCGTCCGCTTTTTACCAGATGATGTTACAGTTGATGCCGAAGTGGGAGAATCTTTGCTGGATGTAGCAGATAGAGCCGGGATATTTATTCCTACTGGTTGTCTGATGGGGTCGTGTCACGCTTGCAGTGTGGAATTAGATGATGGCGATATTATCCGCGCTTGTATTACTTCAGTACCGCCAAAAGATGAGGAGTTGACGATTAATCTGTTTAGCGATCCAACTTGGTGATGAAAATTAGGAATTGGGTAGATTCTTGCCCAATCCCCAATTTCCATTTGGGGAGAAAATCTTAAACAACAGCCTTCATAGCCCTGATTTGCTCAGGTATATGAGAAGGAATGCTCAAAGAAGCACGCACATCTTCTAAAGGTGTCTCCCAAAGTGTGTTCCATTCAATGCCAAAAAGAGGTTTTGCCTGTTTTCCCATCACCCACCCTTGAGCCAACGCATCCAAGTATTGACCAGAAACTTCTACATTAAATAAAGCCGCTTTCAACAAATTTTTGGCGAGTAGTGCAATCCAGAAACGAGATGCATAAAGCTGTGATACATAAAATGCCTCAAGCTTTATTTCTCCGAAAATATCCGTGTTAGAACCTGTGATAACATGCCAGATATCATGGGTTTCAGTTATGTGCGCTGCCAAAAAAGTATATTCATTATCGCAATCACCAGCGAGTAGCGGAGTTAAACCGTTTTTCAACATGTGATCTGCGTAAAGATAACCCAAAGTATTTTCGGGTAACTGATGAAGTTGCTGTAGATCGATTTTACCTAAGCGCGGGCGATCGCCAAATGCACGCCTGATTTGTGGAGCGCGCGAAAGATACTCCACCATTAGTCTAAAGCTCTTTGCATCACTGCTGGCTTTAGCAAGTCGCCCAAGGACAGCCATATCTCCATCAGGGGCTTTTACCAGTTGCAGAAAACGGTAGACAAATACCAGTGTCTGCCACTGCTGTTTTAGATTTTCTATAGTTTTCATATGATGATACCCTAAACAGCATCAATTCAATTGTTGGGATTAGTTTTGATTTAATTCGATTTAGCCTTGAGAGCGTATTCTCTAAACCGCTCTAAATCAGCTTTAATTGTAGATTCTACCGCTCGTCCCAAAAACAAATTATCCATGATTTTGCCGAGGATACCGGGGATAGCATAGGAAATGCTAAGTTTAACAATGCTGCTATCTTTGCGATCATAAAAGCGAATAGCTCCTTGATTTGGCAAACCATCAATCGATTCCCATTGAATAATTTGGTTGGGAATCATTTTCATAATCCGGGATTTCCAGGTAAACTGCAAACCGCCAGTATTAAGTGTCCAAAAAGATAACTCTGGATTATCTTCGGGAATCTTCACAGAATCAATCCACTTCATCCAGCGAGGCATTTGCTCCAAATCAGACCAAAGGCTCCACACTAATTCTATAGGAGCCTCTACCTCTACCTGCACACTATGCTCTAGCCAGTCTGCCATTATTTCTTTGCGTCCTTCGCGTCTAGTCTTCGACAAGCCACTTCGTGTCTTCGTGGTTCGTTTCCCTAATCTTTACTTCTTCACATTCTCTAAAATTACCTTTGCCGCACGCCGCCCGGAAATTGTCGCTCCCTCCATGCTATCGATATAATCTTGCTGGGTGTAACTACCTGCGAGGAAAAAGTTAGGTATTGGCGTTTTTTGATTAGGACGGTAAACATCCATTCCTGGTGCTTCCCGGTAAAGAGACTGAGCAAGTTTTACCACACTGTACCAAGTCATATTTAGCTCCCGCGACGAGGGAAACAACTCGTGTACTTGCTTGAGGACGTGAGAGGCGATCGCTTCATTACTTTGTTTAATAAACGGATCTCCCGGTGTCAGCACCAGTTGCAACAACGAACCCTCACCTTCTCGATAATAATCAGCAGGGCTAGTCAAAGCCATATCAGCAAAACAAGAAAAGTCAGCATCAGCGGTATATAACAAATTATCTATCCCCGCAGCATGATTTAGTTGTTTACGCTGCTCAGCATCTTGCAGTTCCGTTACCCAGCCATCGAACCGCAACTGCACTGTTGCTACTGGCACTGCTTCTAATTTATAAATATTGTCAAATTCTGACCACTTGCGCCACTCTTGTGGTATAATACGCTGAATTCCGGGAACATCGCAAGCAAAGACGTAAGCATCAGCGGTGATATTTTCTTCTGTCTCACCTTGGGCAACGGTGATACCAGTAACGTGAGTTTCTTCGCCGGAAGTAAACTTAATTTCTCGCACTTGCCGACGAGTGTAAACCTTGGTTCCTCTTGCTTCTAAATATTCGAGGATAGGCTTAAGCAGGTACTCATGTGGGGAACCTTCGAGCATCCGGAGTATCGACGCTTCAGTTCTAACGGCAAATAACTGAAAAATTGTCAACATACAACGGGCAGACATATTTTCGCAATCAATAAAACCCAATGCATAAGCGATCGGGTTCCACATGCGTTTGATGCTACCATTACTGCCGCCGTGACTGCGGAACCAGTCGGCAAAGCTGACTTTATCCAAGTCGCGGATGTTTTTCATCGCTCCATTGAAGTCTACTAAACCGCGAACTACCGGACTAGTACCAAGAGCGATCGCATTCTGCAATTTATCCAGCGGCGAAAGTTGGGTAGTGGTAAAAAATGCCTTTAACCCATTGAACGGCGCACCTGTGAAGAAACGAAAATCTAGAGCACCAGTCTGTCCCCCTTTGTTGATAAACGTATGAGTGTGTTCTTTAAGGCGTAAGTTTTCCCAAGCCCCCACCTTCTTCATCAACTCAAACAGCTGGTAGTAGCACCCAAAAAATACGTGCAACCCCATTTCAATATGGTTGCCATCACCATCAACCCAACTGCCGACTTTACCACCTACAAATGGACGGGACTCAAAAATCTGGACTTCACAGCCAGCATCAGCTAAATCTACTGCGGTTGCCAGTCCAGCTAGTCCCGCACCTATGATTGCAACGCGCATTCCGTCTTTCCTTTTCAGTTTCTTTACAGATTGTAACTGGGTTGGTGCCGGAATTTGCTACTTGTATTAAGTCAAAAGTTGCCTTGTCTGCTTGTCCCCCTTGTCTTGCTTCTTCCATACCATGAAAGCATCTCTCTAGCTTTTAGAGTTGGTGGTGTCGTCAGAAACTGGCAACCCTCGGATCAATTCTCGAATCACATCGGTTGCTGGTCTACCTGTCTGCTGACAATATTTTTCCAGTTTTTCTGCTTCTTGTGTTGCCAAGTTAACAGTAATACGTTTCACAGCCCATTTTTTATTGGTCATTATCATTTTATTTGCTGTATATTAACATCATTGAAGGCATCTAACTCCGAAGATTGAGTTGACAAGATTATCAGAATTTTTGTCAGGAAACAAGTGATGCCATTAATACTAAAAACCTGGTAGTGTCAAACTTTCATCATTTTCTAATAAAATATAAAAACGAAAATTAATTTGTTGCTCTTGTGACAGGAAACAGAACGCACACTCGCTGCCAAAGAAAATTTTATCAGCGACGGGATCACTAAAGCCATCATGTGAAATTTTATCAATGAATTTTGCTCCCTACTGTTAACTAAATAATGCTTGGAAAAATTCGTCTTCAACAGCGTTTGATTTTCTTTAGAGATTAAGTTCACCAAACACCTCTGGAGAGAACATATGCCACAACACCTGAAAATATGGCATTAAGGTGTTGGCTTGTTTAAAAGTCAAGTGATCGCGAATTTCCTGTCCTAGCAAGTGTAGAAGAAGGCGAATAAGTTTACACTGCACTTTTATTCTGGGTAAAAGCATTACACATAGTGAAAATAAGTCATGTTCAATAGCGGATATGTCTTTTTCTAAGACACATACCCAAAGGTAGACTTCAAACATTTCCACATCCCGAATACTAAAGGTTTTCACTACATCACTCAAAACATCGCTGTAGAAACGGTAAGTTGGGTAGATTTCAACTACCCTTTGAAAAATCTTCTTGGCAATTTGTTTACTAGCTGGCAATAGCTGTTGCACTGCTGACACAGGAGAATCATAATTATGCTTAGCAGCCGCCTCATAGGCGCAATGCAGAGGCATATATAACTCCTCATCAATGACTTTAAAGTACTCACCAATAAACGATCAATAGCTCTAGGGGCGAGAGTGCTTCTGTGAGCATCTAGCTAGTGTAATGAAACTGCATACTTACAAAGTCAATAACTCTGAGGTCGTCTTTGATGTATTTGTTCCACATAGCCGGAACATTTGCTTTAATTGCCGATGTCAACTGGCTAGGCGCTACCTGCTCAGTATAAATTTCTAGCGCCTTTTGAGCGAGCAATTCACCTTCACGAGCTAGTCTTATTACCATATACAGTTGCCGCAACGGTACTTTTTTGGTGTAGACATCTAAAGCTTTTTGGTAAATATTAAAAGAATCAGCCGCAATTTCCCAAGGATTAATCAAATTTTCCCAAGGATTAATCAAATTAGGTTTGATACGATGCCGCTGGACTTCTGCCGATAACAGTGCCTCAGTTTTGTTCCAAGCTTTTGCACTAATGCGGAAAGATTTCATTAATTTGTAGTCGGTTTTTTCTCGTTTCGCTGGCAATACAGCATCTTTTAAACTCACCGAATGTTTCCTTTGTTCCAGAAGTGTTCATCAACGTAAAGGTTCTGCAAATAGTTTTTAGTCCATTGCTGCGCTAAAGATTCCACAGCAATATTATTTTCTGTTTCTAAGCTTAGCTTTATACTTTTCCCAAAATTTTCTTTGTTTTAATTCATAAAAAATACATTTTTTCTTATTTAAAAAAGCATTTTTTCCACAGTTTTTTTGATTCTTTGTTCATTATATCTATTATTTTTTGACATTAAGTAAGGTTTATTCAAAGCATATATATTGTTATTTTTATTTTTGTATAAAATAAATATAAAGTAAAATATATCGACATAAAACTTTGATTAATTCCATTGACAAATAAGAGGATACTTCCTAAAACAATTACAAACAAAATAAGACTTACGCTTTTCGACGGAATTCTGTCGAAAAGCTAAGTCCTGTAGAAATATAGCGGTTCTCAGTTGGGTGGAATACAAACTGACCTCTAGAAGGTGACTTTGCCTTGCGGCAAAGTCGTCCCTCCCCGACACGGGGAGGAACAATTTCCCCCATTCCCTTTATCGTTCAATCTGCTCCTGCTATCCCTGAAAAAGGCAAAGTCGTTTCATTTGCCCACAATACCAAACGCCTGATTAGCGATTGCGTTACAGCTAGTCCGTACCTTTTCGCTGATATTTGCAGTCAATCATCAGGCGGAGAACGAAACCAACGCCAGCGGTTATTTCATACCTTGTCAAGCTAGCCATTGGCAAGTGAGGCTTTTCCTAAGGAAGCAACGACAGCATCATCAATCGCTAAGGGAAAATTATTTCACGTTCGATGCAACGCCGCTCTTGTTGGGATTAGTCCATTTGCAGGCTGATGCATTCATGGAAATTATCGAGCGTGATTTTATATATAGCGATTCTCAGTTGGGTGCAATATATAGCGCTTCTCTATGAAATGCAATACACTCTAACCTCTCTGGAGGTAAACCTCTGTGTCTTGAAAAGCTTTGAGCGCCGGAAGCCGGCGCTCAAACTTTTCGCTCCTGCTTTTGAGAGGCTTTGAAACTTACTTTCCTTCCCGATGGAGCGGAATTTGGGGGTTAGGTCTGTAGTATTGGACTCAACTGAGAACTGATATATATAGATGTACCATTACCAAGCGTCCTCAAAAAACTAATTTACCAAGTCGGGAAAAACTTCCTGTACGGCTGGATGAACCAAGCGATGATTTTGGACGTTTACACCCTTGGCTAATGCTGGGTTAATTTCTAATGCTTTCGTTCCTAAATTTGCTAACTCGAGGGCGTAAGGTAGTGTACTGTTGTTGAGAGCTTGGGTTGCTGTCCAAGGAACTGCCCCTGGCATATTGGGAACGCCATAATGGACTACATTTTCTTCGATGTATATCGGATTGGTGTGGGATGTAGGATGTAAGGTTTCCACACAACCGCCTTGGTCTACGGCAACATCGATAATTACAGAACCAGGACGCATTTGTTTTACCAAGTCGCGCTTGACTAAAATCGGTGCCCTACGTCCTGGAATTAAAACTGCACCGATGAGCAAGTCGGCTTCAATGAGCGCGGCTTCGATGTGGGCGGAGTTGCTGTAAAGCAGTTCGACTCTAGAGCCAAATAAAGTTTCTAGGTAGGATAAGCGTTCAACATTAACATCTAAAATTTGGACAGCAGCGCCCATACCAACGGCAATTTTAGCGGCTTCTGTGCCAACGACACCGCCGCCTAAAATGACTACTTTGCCTGGTTTGACTCCGGGAACACCGCCCAAAAGGACGCCTCTACCACCTTGCTGGCGTTCTAGGTATCTTGCCCCAAATTGTATCGATAGGCGACCGGCAATGATGCTCATGGGGGTGAGCAAAGGTAATTTGTTAGCACCTGGTTGTTCTACAGTTTCGTAGGCGATCGCACACGTGCCACAATCTATTAAATGCTCGGTCAATTTGCGATCGGCTGCTAGATGCAGATAAGTAAACAGTAACTGTCCTTTTTGTAAAAATTTATATTCTGATGTCAGTGGCTCCTTGACCTTGACAACTAGCTCCCGATTCCAAGCAGCGTCGGGTTTACGGACAATTTCTGCCCCAGCGCTTTTATAGTCATCATCTGTAAATCCAGCACCAGTACCTGCGTCGGTTTCTACGAAGATGCTATGACCATTTTCCCGCAACACCCGCACGCTAGAAGGACTCAACCCTACCCGAAACTCCTGATCCTTACTTTCCTTAGGAACGCCAATTTCCATTTACTGCCTCTGATTTATTTTTTTGTTTAACTTTAGCCTGCCACTCTCAAGGTTGCTACTTCCGTATTAGGGATAGCTAATTACTGCCTTTGTTCGTTTAACTTCACCTGCGGTACTTGAAAATTTTGCCCTTGACTATTGCCCCACTATTTCTAAAATATATAAATAATAATTAAAAAATGTAAAGCTAGGGTAATAGTGCTGAATTTTTCAAGATTTCTTGGTATTCAAGCACTGCAATCAGCTTAAAACCTTCCGAAGTTCCGATTTATCAATTGTATTGTTCAGTTTTCCGAAAATAGGAGTTCTTTATGATGACACAACCACAACCTACCGTTACGCCCAAGCTAGAAGAGCCGAAATTTGGCTTTAATGAATATGCTGAACGCTTGAATGGTCGAGCTGCCATGATTGGTTTCATGTTGATGATGGGGATTGAATACTTCACCAACCAAGGAGTGTTATCATGGCTCGGTCTCAGGTAGAGCCACTCTCTAACAAAAGCTTCACTCAACTTCTGCTCGCTAAAAACCGCTTTGCGTCTATAGACTTTTTGGAAGTTGTAAGCTAGTAATTAGAAGAGTTTGAACCAGTTGGCACACCCAGCTGGTTTTGACTTAAAAAATCCAATTGCGATCGGACCTCTAGCCACAAGCTGTTTATGGGTGTTAGCCACACCACACGTCGGAGTGTAAGTGTTATCCTAGACTTGCAACTAATATATGGAAAAGTATCTGTAATCTTAGTTAATTTCAACACTTCTCACCCCTACTAAAGAAAATTATAATCTGTAATTGTCTCTGAGAAAAAGTGCCAATTGCTGATGATTATTCTCAGTAAATTTACACAAGCATGTGAACAGGAACCAAGCAAGCAAGAGATGAATGCTGTATTACCTCGTTTTTTGAAGTCAGCGTATCGTAAAGAACCATTAGTCAGTGCATTGATGACGATGGGCATTATCGAGGCGCTGATTGGTGGATTTGACGATAGCTGGTCGTTGTTCGCTTTTGGTTTGGGAACCGCTGGTATAACCCTCGCATGGCGGTGGTGGCGTATCCAGCAGAGTCGCCCTTTAGAAGAGGAGCCTGTGGTGCAACATTATTTGCCCTCTCGCTCGTCTAGTTCTGCTTTACCAATGCTGACTGTTTCTAAGAAAAAACCACCCCAGTAACAATTTAAGAGTTAAAAAGAGCCAGTAGCCTGCAAGCGAGTTGTTGAGGACACGTTTGTGCAAACAGAAGTCTGTCGCAGCGACTTCCGCTGAACAGAAGTTGGGTGTCCACTCAAATCTTCACCAGCCAGAGACGCTGCGCTCTTCACCGCGCTTCTTTGTTCGCGGAGCGTCCCGTTCGCGGAGAGTCTCGCACTCCTAAGGGAAGGAGTACGGAGGTTCCTCCCTTAGGAGTGCAAACTCGCGAGTGAGGAGTGAGGAACATAACTCATAACTCAATAAGTCAGAAAAATTAATTAACGCGCCTATTCAAAAAGTGAGGAAAAAGAGTGAGGAGTGAGGGAAGAGGTAGGGGCGGTATTGGGCTTCGCCCGTATATTATTATGGCATTTGCTACAGCTGTTGCCCTTGCGATTACGTTCGGGGATGGGTTTTACGCTTATGGTGCGGATGCTGTTATCGAAGTAATACCATCCCAAGCTCCCCAAAGCTTTGCCAATCCACAGTTGCTTTACACTTTCAATGAACATACAGGAACGATTAAATCCCTCGCCTTCAGTCCAGATAGCAAAATTATTGTTAGTGGCGGCGCTGAAAACGATGGTGTAATTCGTTTGTGGAATACACAAACTGGTAAAAAGGTGGGTACTATCCGTAAAGCCCACAAAACATCTGTGGAATCTTTGGTAATTTCCCCAGATAGTACAACTCTAGTTAGCTGTAGTAATGATAATACTATTAATCTTTGGAACCTGAAAACCAATAAATTTACTCGCTCTTTTGTGGGGCATACCAGTAATGTACTATCTATAGCTGTGTCCCCTGATAGTAAAGTTCTCGTCAGTGGTGCTTTAGACGGTATTCGTATGTGGGATTTGCTACAGGAGCGCCCACTTGCTACTTTGGTACGCTTTGATAACCAAATTTATACGCTGGCGATTAGTCCTGATGGTCAGACGCTGGCGAGTGGTGATAATAAAGGTGTAATTAAACTCTGGGATTTGAGTAGTGGCAAATTAATCCGTGGATTTGTGGCACACTCTAATATAGTTAGCGCGGTAGCTTTCACACCAGATGGGAAAACTTTTGTCAGTGCTAGCCGCGATCGCACGATTAAACTTTGGAATTTGAACAGTGGAGAGCTAGTCCGCACTCTCACAGGACATAATAACTGGGTGAATGCGATCGCTATCAACCCAGATGGACAGACTCTTGCTAGTGCTGGTAGAGATGGTGTTAAATTGTGGAATTTACAGACAGGTGAGTTAATAAATTCTCTTTACGGACATTCTGACTGGGTGAGCGCGATCGCTTTTAGTCCTGATGGTAAAATGCTGGCTAGCGGTGGATTTGATAAAAAAGTCAAGCTTTGGCGGAGTCAGTAAATTAAAGTAAGCGATCGCGTGTTAGATGCAGCTTTTTGTTAAGCACAAATATAATCAGATGAGGATATCCAAGACCAAAAAAGGGTCTAAGAATAGAGCTAAGTTTAGAAAATTTGTTTAGCCTAGTAATATACCACAAAACTTTTTGGCAAGAGGTCTAATGAATCACTCCTACAATAAAAATGTTGTCATTATGGGAGGAGGTCCGGCGGGATTAGGCACAGCTTTAATGTTAGCGAAAAGAGGCTGGAAAGATATTACAGTTATTGAAAAAAGACCATCAGCAGATTATTACGAACCAGATAAATCCTTTAGTTATCAAATTGATGGTCGAGGGCAAAAATTAACTGATTTGTTAGAACTAACTGCCAAATTAGCTGATTTAAGTGTCCCTAATACCGAATTTTATTTGACTCTCATTCAAAAAAACGGCACACGCAAAACAACGAAACTACCCATTGCTGATTCTAAACGCAAGACTGCCTATTGGCTGCCAAGAGCATCTTTTGTAGAGTTACTTTACCAAGAAATTCATCAACATTGGCAAGATTCGATTCAAGTCTTATTTAATACTGAATGTGTAGAAATTAAACAACATGTAGAGCATTTAGAAATTATTACCCAATCTCAATATCAGGAAAAATTGAGCTTTATTCCTACTCTGATAGTAGGTTGTGATGGCTTAAGCTCTATTGTGCGTCAAACTCTTCATCAAATGGAAGGTCAATCACATTCCTTTGAAATGCAAAAATTTCCTTCTCCTAGTTCCGGTTTAAAATACAAAGTTCTCACTTTACCTCCTCAATTTCCCTTATCAGAGTCAGAAGGAGATTTAGCACAAACTACAATGGCTTACGCCATTAGGTCTACTTTTAAAGGGCGTAAAAAAGCAATTTCTCTGGGGTTATTACCCTTTAAAAATCCTCATCAACCAAGAACTGCGAATATTATTACCTACCCAGATCATCAAATCTGGCAATTAGAAACCAAAGAAGAAGTT
>CAXTNZ010000053.1:0-30211 GCA_964245695.1 uncultured bacterium
GGGATGACAGCTGACACAGCTGCCCACTTGCACAGGGCTTGGGAGTTTAACTTTGGGATGCAAAGCTTTGAAATAGCGCGAGTTGCTGAGGCGATAGGGTGTTTGTTCGTCTTGTAGCTGGGGACGGGAAAAAGTTAACAGATATCTCCACACCAGGATGCGCGGTGGATCGACTAAAGGCTTAAGTTGTGCGCCGTAGTGCTGCGAATCTTGCAAAAGATTTTTCCAGGTTTGGGTGGGAAAAACAGCTGGTGGAAGGGGAATGTGACAAGTAGAGCAATTTTCTAAATATAGTTGTTGTCCCAACTGGTACTGTGCTGGCACTACGTCAACCGTGCCGACTTCCGAAGTACTGGTGGCACCTTGAACGTTACTTGCCAATGCTAGAAGCCAGCCCATAGCCAGACTCCACGCTAAAATTATCACCATTAAACCGATAGTTTTTCGCTTTGTTGGGCGGGATTTGCGCTTCACGAGATTTGACATTGCTCTCACTCACAGATATTTGAATGTAGCGCTTGGTGCTGATCATAGGACTTATCCAGCGCTTGTGGTGTTTCTAGCTTTGCTTAAATACCGGTTACTTTATAGTAAAACTTATACTTGAAAAAAAATCTATTATATGGATATTTTATTTTCAGCTGATTCACAAACGCTCCTGTTGATATCAATTATTTTGCACTTTGTACGAGTTATTAATAACTTCTTCTTTCAATTCAGCAACGGCAATTATCTTTTCAACACTCTTGATGCTGATAATAATGGCATTGATTTACAAGAGTTAGAAGACTATGTGTCAACGTATGAGTTGGTTGCCAACCTTAACGTTGCTCTTGCTGCATCCGCAGTTGTAAGATAATTTGCCAGGGCTGCGGAGTTTACACCAATAAACATTAGAGAATCCACAGTACTGCTAAATAGCAAATTTAAACAATTATCGAGGATTTATTGATCATGCCTGTGGAGCTTGAAAACAAGGTAATGACTGAAGAAGAGGTGGCAAAGCTGTGGGAAGCTTTCCAAATGTTTGACGAGGACGGCAACAGTACCATTTCAGCAGAAGAACTGGGGCAGATAATGCGTTCGTTAGGACAAAACCCCAGCGACCCAGAGCTGCGCGACATGATTAAGGAAGTAGACGTTGACTTGTCGGGCGCTATCGATTTTGAAGAGTTCAAAGCGCTGATGGTGTCGCAGCAAGGCGATCGCAACAGCCGTTTGGCGCTGGCATTCAGCGTGTTTGACGAGAACGGCACCGGTGAGATTACCGCTGACGAGATGCGTGCGGTGATGAGCCAATTTGGGCTGACAGATCAAGAACTTGATGAGATTATCAAAGAAGTCGATCATGATGGCGATGCTTCAATTGACTTTGAGGAATTCTGTAAGCTGGTGCCAGAAAAGTCAGAAACCGCAATCGGCTACAAAGACTCACCAATTCCCCTCGTCACGCCAAAAACAACCGCAACAACCGATAGTCCAGTCAGTGCTAGCAACGGTGGAGTTGCCCCCACCACCGAAGACACTGCACAAAAAGCAACCACCGAGATCGAGCCGGAGATAGCGCGGCTAAAAGAACAACTTAAGCAACACCCACAAAGCGAGCAAAAGCGCGGTACGTCCCGCTTGCAAATGCAGATTGGTTTGTTCCGTTTGATTCAGGGAGCAGCCTACCGTTGCTTCCGCGAAAGTTTCTCCGCCAATCACGAAACCCACCTGCGGGTGAGAAACCTACCTTATAGAATTACTGACTTCGTGGAGTTTGTGAAGACAGCGATCGCCCTCTACAAAGGGTTAGGTGTAGTAGAAGCCGCTTGTAACCCAGCACTCGATGCAGTAGTTGAATCCCTCACAAATGAATATGCCCGACTAGAAGAGCGCATTAAAAACTGGAAGACGATAGAAAAGACAACACAGATGTTGGCAGAAGAAAAAGCGATCGTAGAAGCGCGTCGCAAATCAGCCAATGTCAAAGACAAGTTTGCGGCAGGAGTCGAGTTTGCGATCACCCTGAAGAAAAAGCATTTCAGCTTGCGCGACATCGCCGAAGGTGTGCTTGCCATCAACGAACTCAACCGACTGCGGAAGATGGAGCTGAATCAAGAAATGGCTCCACCACCAGCCAAATCAGAGGAACATCCAAAAGAGTACCTGAACAAGTGGAACCGTGTCATCCTCTCCCAAGCATCAGAGGAAGTAGATGGTGCGATGATGCCAGTAAACTATTGGTATGAAGATTTCATGCCGAAACTGCTGGCTGCATTCAGCGTCAGCACTGCCGCAGACATCTTTGGTAACACAGTACCTGACGAGGCGGCTTTGGACAAGTGGTACGAGGCAACTAAGGCATCGGGGGAGTTTGGCTTTTATGGGGCAGATGTTGCAGAGAACTTTGGCAAATGCACCCCAAAACAAAAGCTGATGCTCAAGCAAGCATGGCGTCTGACACACCATTATTTGAATGGAGTGCAAAAACGGCGCGAACGTCAGGAATTTGGACGCGAGTCGGGCGCACTTTCCCAGTATGTGGCATTCATTGACATATATGTAGGTCGGAGTGATGTCAAGGACTCGCAAATGCGGGTGAGCTTCCCATACTATATTGGACCAGCAGTATGGCGCTTTTTCCACACCACTGCTGAAGTTGTATCTACCAAGACCGACGTACAGCAGAAAACTTTGGTGGCAGTTTTTAAGGATTTCTTCAAACTATTTGCCACCATGTACCCCTGCCCCTATTGCCGCCATCACCTGAATATGTATGTGGTGCAGAACAAAGAGGTAGAAATGTATCCGATGGAGTACCTTTTGCTCGGACGTGACGCACAATTGACTAACTTTGAGGTGTCAATGGAGGCAAAACTCTCCACTGTAGTCGATGGCTCCTCCCTGCGTTTATTCTTTTGGAAGCTGCACAACACCGTCTCCTCTTCGATCGCTCGCTCAGAGGAGTGGTATCACAAAGATGAGAAAGCCTTCTACACCACCCGTTATTGGCCTAGCCTTGACACTGAACTGGCACGAGCCAAAGCACTCAAACATATCAGCATTGCAAGCGATCGCATCTACCGCCTTTATGGTATGCTCAAGCCGGCATCGCGGCTCTCCGGGGCAAGAACCACATTGCAAAAGCTGTTGCAAAAGGGTGATTGGGAAGGCATCAAGGAAGCGTGTCTGGTTGCACAAGATTACATCCAGGATTTGGAGTCGGCTGTCCAGAGCGGACAATTTTTACAAGAAACATACTGTTTTGATCCTGACCTTGTGGATAAAGCTCCCTACTTCACTCCTGAAGAAGAAGAGTTTTCCCGCAGCGGCGTGTTTGTAGAAGTGATTTAATTATCAGCAAGTCGTGTTTTTGTCAACTCTGGCGGGGTAGCGCAGGAATTCGTAATTAATAACTAGTAATTCGTAATTATTATCTCAATTACGAATTACTAAGTTTATGGAGAGTAATTTTGAGAAATAGATGCCAATGCAGTTAGACAAGTTTGTATTAGCACAAAATATGGCTTTTTTGATATCGATTTCACCGGAAAGCAATTTAGCTAAACTGTTTGTGTTGTCATAATGACGAAAGTTTTTTTGGTCACCAAAATAGCGTGTCTGATAGTTGGTGAGGAATTGTTTTTTCAAGCGCGAGCGTGTCAAGACATGCACATCCAAATTAGTTTGTCAATAGGTTCTTATATGGGAATGCATTTTCGGAGGCTCTGCCTCTTGTAACTGGAGGCAGATCCTATGACGAGACATTCCCAGGTGAAACCTGGGAACGAGAGTTATGGAATAGGAACAATTCGCAATAAACGCTCCATCACACTTCTCGCCCTGCGCCCGGACGCTGGAATGAGGCGATGACAAAGAACGTGAGGAGCAAGAAATTTCACGTCATCGGGAATCGCGTAATCACGCCCTAACAGAAAAGCTAACGCTTGGGTAGCTCGTTGCAGAGCCATTGTACCGCGAGGACTGACGCCAAGAGAGATTTCCTCATCTTGGCGTGTCGCCCGCACCAATTCCAAAATATACTGTTGCAATGAGCTTTCCACTCTTACCTGAGCGCAAATTTGCCGCAATTCCTGCACTTGCGCCAAGGTAATACAAGGCTGCAAATCAGCTACCTTGACATTTTTATCGAGACTTTGCAACATCTGTAGTTCTTCTGCCTCGGAAGGATAGCCCAAACTTAAGGAAAGCATAAACCGATCCATCTGCGCTTCTGGCAAAGGAAAAGTACCTTGGTATTCGATAGGGTTTTGAGTCGCAATCACAAAAAAGGGTGTCGGAACCGCACGAGAAACACCATCTACTGTTACTTGTTGTTCTTCCATAACTTCTAGCAAAGCCGACTGAGTGCGGGGTGTAGCACGATTGATTTCATCAGCTAGCAGCACATTCGCAAATATTGGACCTGGAAGAAAGCTAAATTCGCCGCTTTTTGGATTCCAAATATTGACACCAGTAATGTCAGTAGGTAGTAAATCCGGGGTGCATTGTAGCCGTTGAAATTTCCCATCAATCGAACGAGCGAGAGACTTAGCGAGGAGGGTTTTGCCAACACCAGGGACATCTTCTAGCAAAGCGTGACCACCACCTAGCAAAGCAACTAGCACTAAGCGTATTGCCTCAGTTTTACCAACGATGGTAAGAGCCAGATTTTGTGTTAGCGCGTCAATTTTTTCTCTCATGCACTGGGGAATGGAAACTAGGGGTTAGGGATTAGGGATTAGGAATTAGTAATTCGGGATTGGGAAGAATATCTTTGGTATCTCTTAGACAGTCCCCAGTCCCCAGTCCCCAGTTCCCAGTCCCCAGTCCTTTATGTATAGTGTTCCCACTAAGCGCTCAAAACTTATCACTAAGAACTTCTTTAGCAGCGGTGCAGTCAAGTTGAATTTGTGTTTTCAGGTCTTCCAGAGAAGGAAATTTTTGTTCTGGTCGCAAAAATTTTGCTAGCTGCACCGTCAGCTTTTTGCCATACAAATCACCCAACCAATCTAACAGATGCACTTCTACAGTTGGATGGGTACCCTTTACAGTTGGGCGGTTGCCTATATTCATTACGCCTTTTAACCAAGACTGAGGAACCTCCGCCGAGGGCGAAGGCATGTTTGTTGCCTCTTCGATAAAAACGCGGACTGCGTAAACACCTTGGCGGGGCAAAAATTTTTCTTTTGGTAATTGCAGGTTAGCGGTGGGAAAGCCAATAGTTCTGCCAACTTGTTGACCTTGAATGACAACACCGCTAAGGGTGTAAGGGCGTCCTAGTAGTTGGTTTGCCAGTTCGATGTTGCCGCTTTCTAGATTTTGGCGGATCAGTGAAGTACTAATGCGAGCCTCCTGGGTGGAAGTAACACTATCATTACTATTACTGCTATCTGGGGGTAAGTCGCCTGCACAAGTTTGTAAGGGAACGATGGTAACAGGGATAGAGTATTTGGCAGCGAGTAATTGTAAATGCTTGGCGGTACCACTGCGCTTTTTACCAAAACAAAAATCTTCCCCAACGCTAATTTGCTGACATTGCAGTTGTTGCACGAGAATTTGTTCTACAAACTCTTCGGGAGTCAAGGCAGATAATTCTTTGCCGAAGGGCAATAGTACCAGTTGTTCTACGCCAAGCGATCGCAACTGTTGCACTTTTTCATCCACTGGTGTTAATAAAGCATGGGGTTGCCCTGTAAAAAATTCCTGTGGATGGGGATCAAAGGTGACAACTGTTGAGTATGTGCGTTCAGTTGCTTTATATTGGGGCAGAGGTTCTGGGCAGAGGTTCAAAGAATTAGAATTTATACTCTCCTCTGCTTTCCTGCTTTGCTGTTCTACTTTGCGGCTTATCGCTTGATGCAAAACTGGTTCAATTACCCTTTGGTGACCACGATGGACACCGTCAAATTTGCCAAGAGCAACAGCCGTTGGCGTTAGCAGCCCTTCGGTCGAAGAAGCAAGCCACACAGAACACCCATTTTGAGACAGATTTACCACGTCGATTTTGGGATTTTAGGTTTGTCAGGCAGTTGATCTGGATTGTTCCTTATAAGCCCTCCAGGCGGCTGACCGCAGGGTGGAGAATTTCTCTTTGGGCGTAAATCCGTGGAGAATTGTTTTCTCCACTCCAGGAACGAGGCAGGAATCAATTTCCCCTCAACTAACTTCTCAAACTGCCGTTCAGCTATCAGCCGGAAGCCATTAAGAGTGTCTTGTGCTGTTCAGCGGTCAAGCCATCAGCTGTCTGCTTGACCGCGAGATTGCTAAGTGCATAAGAACCCACAAACCAAAGTCGAAAAACTCCAGATTAGCAGTTGAGTTGCAAAAAAGACGGTATACACCAGCCTTTTCCGGTTTTCGCGGCGTACCCAACGGGTACGCACTTGAGCGATGAAAGCTGTTTATCCCCAATCTAATCTAAAATCTTTGATCGCAACGACTACAACCTTTAAGCAGAAAACTTGCTAACAGGAAAAGATTCTGATAATGGCACTCTCGTGGGAACCGGGAGTACCATTCCTTCCCGTGCCATAATAGCACCAGGAAATTTCGCTGCGGCTTCTTCCCCTACACGATCCAAAAAGTCATCGTCGTGGGCGGGGTCGTGATGGAAAATTACCAAAGTCTTGACGTTAGCTGCTTTTGCTATTTTCACAGCTTCTTGCCATGTAGAATGTCCCCAACCGATTTTCGGCGACTTTGGCGAATGGTATTCCTCATCGGTATAAGTGGAATCGTAGATGAGGATGTCGGCGTTACGTGATAGCCACAAAACATTTTCATCCAGCTTGTCGGAAAAATGTTCAGTATCGGTGATGTAAACAGCCGCGCCATCACGCCAGTTAACTCGGTATCCCACCGCTTCACCCGGATGATTTAGAGGTGCTGTTTCTACGATAATGTCATTAATATTTATTGGCTCTCCCGGTTTAACATCGTGAAAAGCCAAATTTGCTTGCATAATTTGCAAGGGTACGGGAAAATTTGGATGCAGCATCTGGTCATTGAGCCGCTGTTCGACGGTGGAACCCTCAGGAGCGATCGCCCCGTAGATATGAAAGTCATTTCCCCTGACAAACCCTGGGCTAAAGAAGGGAAATCCCTGCATGTGATCCCAGTGGGAGTGCGTGAAGAATATATGAGCTTCTAGTGGCATTTGGCGCAACAATGATTGCCCCAAAACATGCAGTCCCGTGCCACCATCGAAAATTAAGCGTTTACCACCCACAAGCATCTCAACGCAAGAGGTATTACCCCCGTAGCGGACGGTGTGTGGTCCTGGACTGGGGATGCTGCCGCGAACGCCCCAAAATTGCACAGTAAATTGGTTTTCTATCCTAAACATGGGTGTTGCCTTGCTGCATACTGAGCGGGCGCTCAATACAAGAAACTGTTACTTATTTTCTCAAATTTATGCTGTCTCTCGGTTTTTAGTAGACGCTTAATTTATTGTTAAAACAGCATACCCTTTTTCAGGTTATTTTTGCTTAATTTTGTTATCTTATTTTTGCCTTTTGTAAGAGACTGCAAGGCAAAATACTTGATTTTTCCCGGCGGATATGTACAAGTTGTTTTCAACGCTCTCCTACTTTATAGCCTAAATTTTGTTGTCATACATTCAACAACTTTTATTCGCTTACCCGCAGATAAAATTATTCAAGGAAACTTGAATTCCCACTTAGACAATTGATTCACCGCAGTAGCATAGGTGAGATTATATTGCAATGGCGTTATACTGATGTATTTTTTCTGGATAACATGCACGTCAATGGGTACATCTTGAGGCAAATTTAAATTTTCTGGGGGTTCAACATCCTCTTGAACTTCTCCGGTTAACCAGTAGTAGGTTTTTCCACGCGGATCAACGCGCTTGTCAAAAACATCAACGTAGCGCCGCACTCCCTGACGGGTGATAGTGACTCCAGCAATTTCTGACCACTTGACAGCGGGTATGTTGACGTTGAGCAACATCAAATTTGGTAAGGGTTTTGTCGCTATTTGCTCCACTAGGATTTTGGCAAAGTTAGCAGCCGGTTCAAAGTCTTTGCAAGTGTGACTGGTAAGACTCAGTGCCACGCTGGGAATGCCTTCAATCATACCTTCCATTGCGGCGGAAACAGTGCCGGAATAAAGGATTTCTGTTCCCAAATTAGCACCTTGATTAATGCCAGAGAGAACCAAATCGGGGGGAGATTCTAACAAAGCCCACAGAGCCAATTTAACACAGTCGGAGGGAGTGCCATCACAAGCCCAGGCATTGACAGCAGGATGAAACACCGATTCGATAATTTCGGCGCGAATTGGTTGGTGCAGAGTTAGTCCATGTCCGGTTGCTGATCGCTCTCGATCAGGGCAAACTACACTAACATCATGACCCGCTTGAGCCAAGCAATTGGCTAAAGTACGGATACCCAAAGCAGCAATCCCGTCATCATTGCTAATTAGTAATTTCATAGTTAAGAGTCATTAGTCATTGGTCATTAGTCATTAGTCAATAGTTATTTGTCATTTGTCAATACAGGTATAAGGCAAAAAAAACATACTTACACACCTAATCGCCTCTAAATACTCATTTGTCAATGTCCGTCGTCACAAGTAAAGAACAAAAAAACAAGCTTTCCTTGCCCAATCGCCTCTAAACTGGTAAAAAGAGGTATGTGATCAACCTTGCCTTTGGCTCATTGATGGCATATTACTAAGGTCAATAGTTTTTTGTCCAATGACCAATGACAATTGACCAATATCTAACAACTGTAAGAAATGACGAATCAGCCCAGCAATTTAGAGGCTCAACTTTTAGCACTGCGAATTGAAGGAGAAAAAGCGATCGCAGCCGCCGATACTTTAGAACGCCTAGAAGAACTTAGAGTCGGCTACCTCGGTAAAAAAGGCGAGTTGTCCATGCTGTTGCGGAGTATGGGGCAGCTAGGTGCAGAGGAAAGACCGAAAATTGGGGCGATCGGCAATACAGTCAAAGAAGCCTTACAAACCAGTTTAGACCAGCAACGCTCCTTCTTAGAAGCCGCTCAAATTCAGGCACAGCTAGAGGCTGAAACTCTAGATGTGACAATGCCGGGAATTTACCGCCCCCAAGGTCGTGTCCATCCCCTCAATGGCATTATTGATCGGGCGCTGGATATCTTTGTCGGTATGGGTTATACGGTGGCTCAGGGTCCAGAGATGGAAACAGATTACTACAATTTCGAGGCTCTTAATACCCCGCCTGACCACCCCGCCCGTGATATGCAGGATACTTTCTACCTACCAGACGGAAATCTGCTGCGGACTCATACTTCGTCAGTGCAAATTCGTTACATGGAAGCTGAGGAACCACCGATTCGCGTTATTGCCCCAGGACGAGTTTATCGGCGAGATAATGTAGATGCCACCCACTCAGCGGTTTTTCACCAATTAGAACTTTTAGCAATTGATGAGGGACTGACTTTTACAGACCTTAAAGGCACCATTAAGGTGTTTTTGCAGGCAATGTTTGGCGATTTGCCAATTCGCTTCCGCGCCAGTTATTTCCCGTTTACGGAACCATCTGCGGAAGTTGATTTGCGCTGGAATAATCGCTGGCTGGAGGTTATGGGCTGCGGTATGGTCGATCCAAATGTGCTGAAAGCCGTGGGTTACGACCCAGAAGTTTATAGTGGGTTTGCCGCCGGTTTTGGTGTAGAACGTTTTGCGATGGTGCTACATCAAATTGATGATATTCGGCGGTTGTACAATAGCGATTTGCGCTTTTTGCGGCAATTTTAAAAGAGCGCGCCTTCGTGCCTCTGCGCTTGGGCGCCTTCTGACGACGAATTAAATGCGCTTGGGCGCAAATGCTTGGGGCGGCAACGGTTCTTGCGTTAGTGTCCATTAACTTCAGTCGTAAATTATTCCTGAGCAACTTAAATCACGATTCAATCCAGTAAGCAGGAGAGGTTGTGCATATGGGTTCAGAGAGCCAGCACAGGCAATGGCATAAGTGGTTTGAGCGGCAGCGAATGGTTCAAAACCTAGAAATAGTTCAAAACCTAATCGTGGTTTTGTTGTGCATTAGTTTATTTTGTATTATGGTCATTCGGCTATGTCAACTATTCCTCTGCTTGCTTCAGCCTCTTAGATTCCAGGCTGTAACCTCAGATATTTTGTTCATTTTGATTTTGGTAGAGCTATTCCGACTGCTGATTATCTATTTGCAAGAGCAACGCATCTCTGTGGGCGTGGCTGTGGAGGTTTCAATTGTATCTGTACTGCGAGAAGTTATTATCAGAGAAATACTTGAAATTCCTTGGCAACAAATCTTAGCAATCTGTGCTTTCCTGTTAGTTATGGCATCGTTGCTGTTAACTCGTGCTTGGATAGCACGGATATATAATACAATTTCCGCTGAAACAAACAAAGAATTTGTTGATAACTAAAGCCAGGTAGAAGATAATTCAGCCAGTTGAGCCTTTGCAAATTCAAACAATGTGGATGAGCCGCAAGCTTAATCAGTGGTTCGTGCAATTATCACAATGTCCGCAAGCCATATTTGTCGCTTCTTTGTCAAAACCAAAGGCGTTTAACAAAAACTGCCAGCGGCACTTTCTGGTAGTAAGATATTGATTCATTTGCTTCGCAGCATGTAATTGCGTTGTTAACTGTTTTCGCCCGCCTTCTATAATCATGTAATGGAAAGGGTCAAGCCAGTCTAGCTGACCGCTGCTGTGGAGAAGAGAAAGGGCGATCGCACCATCGGGAAATTGCCGCGCTACTGCATTCACTTCCCCCTTTTTCGGCAGTTTTTTGATTAGTTGCTGTGCGGTTTGTTGTTGCGATCGCACTTTTTCTTCAAAAAACCTCAGTCTTTGCTTATCCTCTGGATCTAACCACCCCGTAGGCTCACTGATAAACATCAACACCTCTGCTGGTTTACCATCCCTTCCAGCGCGTCCAATTTCCTGCACATACTCAGAAAGCAAGTGCGGCGCGTGGAAGTGAACCACCCAACGCACATCTGCTTTATTTATCCCCATGCCAAACGCACAAGTACAGACAACAAAGGGAATTTTTCCACTTAGCCAACTAGCTTCTACTGCACGGCGTTCCTCTGCACCCAAACCCGCGTGATAACTAGCTGTAGCATAACCCTTCTGTGTCAACCATTCAGCTAAATTCTCGCTATCTCGCCGCGTGCGTACGTAAACTAATCCAGGTTTTTGTTGTCGTTCTTGAATAAACTTTAATAATTGTTGCTTTCTTGCGCGTGGTGTCCAAACAATCCGAACACTAGGGTTAAGATTATAACGGTACGGATTAACACGAAAAAACGCTGGTTGCTCTAACTTTAAGACTTCTTTAATAGTTTTTTGAGCTAGAGGATCGGCGGTGGCGGTAAAAGCGGCTACGCTAATGTGTGTTCCTGGTGGTTTGAATTTTAGCAGCGCTGGTCGCACCGCCCCCAATCTTCGATAAGCTGGTCGAAATGTATCGCCCCATTGCACCAGACAATGCGCCTCATCTAATATCAACCCATTAATTTTTAATTGAGGTTGACATAATCTTTCCCAAACTGGCGCACTCAATAAAGTTTCTGGCGATAAGTACAGTAATCTTAGCTGTTGTCTTTCCAAAGCTTGGAGAACCGCACGCCGTTGGCTAGAAGGTAATTCACTATGCAAAAGCGCAGCGCTAAGATGGCGCTGACGTAGTTCCTGCACTTGGTTTTCCATCAGCGCTACTAAGGGAGAAACTACTAGCGTTAATCCTGTTTGTAGCAGTGCCGGCAGTTGAAAGCAAATCGACTTTCCACCACCGGTAGGCATGATAATTAGCGCGTCTTTTTCTGCCAACAAACAGTGGATAATTTCTCCTTGTGGCGGACGGAAATCTTCATATTTCCAAATTTTTTGAAAAGCAGCGCGGACATCGTCCCAAGATGGAGGTTTATGTTGATTCATATTAAATAGTAGATGCACCCATCTCCTTGCACACTTCATTTAAATGACGTGCTTATTAATATAGCCTTGACTATCAAGTTAACGGTTCAGTAATTTCTACATGTTAATTCCGGCAAAATTTGGACAAACTTATAACTAGGTAAACAAAATTAAACTAAGGTATGGCTATGCTCTACAAAACCTTAGACTTCGTGGCATTAGTTGCTTAAGAATCTGCGGCGAGTACCTACAAATACAACTAAATATTTAACGCGCTTGCCACACATATAAATTAGAATTAATTAAGTAAGTGAATATAAATAAACTAAACATAGCTTTTTATGTTTGGTGTGAGCCAAATGCCTATCACATAGGATTTGGCTCTTTTTGTCAAGTTAATTATGTTAACTTACCTTATCATGCCTCAACACCTTAAATAATTAATGCAGCCTGATGAACGAAGAATTAAAACATAAGTTTTACATCAGCACCGATAAATCTAAATTAGATATAAAAATGATTTATGAATTTTTACAAAGTTCGTATTGGGCGGAAAATATACCCTTAGCAATTGTAGAAAAGTCAATAAAAAATTCTTTATGCTTTGGGCTTTATGAAGATAATAAACAAGTGGGTTTTGCCAGAGTAATCACTGATTATGCAACTTCTGCTTTGTTGAAAGATGTTTTTATTATTGATCCTTATCGAGAACAAGGTTTAGGTAAATGGTTTGTCAACTATATTTTAGAATATTCAGAATTGCAAGATGTTCAAAGGTGGTTATTAGGAACAAAAGATGCCCACGGGCTTTATCGCCGCTACGGTTTTAAAAATTTAACAGAACCTGAAAAAATCATGATGCGTTTAAATCCCAATGCTTATCAGCAGTGAGGCTTTCTCCCCTTTTGTTTTTTTCATCACCGATCACCCCAAACGCGAAGCAAACTGAACCTGTGTCTGGGATGGGAACATTTCGCTCTTGCTTGGACTGCGTAAGCTTCCATAATCACTGCTGCTTTGGAAGACCACCAACGGTAAATAGTTTGTTTACCTACTCCAGCTTTCTTTGGCGATCGCAAAAAATGCATATACGTCAGCATTCTGCTTGAAAGCAACGTAGCACCGTCTGTGGCAAGTTAAGAGCGAAATTTTCACGTCTGTGGCAGGTGTCCAATCAGCAGTCGGTAGTAAATTGAACCATAAAGAATGTCCATTGCCAGTTCAGGATCGAGTTTCTTGTCAAACTCGCCTGTCTCAATGCCTCGTTCAATAATAATTCGTGCTGCTTCACGGCGTGGTAGCAAAAAGCGATGTCTGGCGACAAGCCGCTCCGCGTCTACGCGAAAACTCGCTTTGTGCTTCACTCTCCGCTTGTCCCTCAGCGATAATCTCTGCCACAATCCGACCGTAATCGCCACTGAATGTCTTGACTACAGAAGCAACTTGTGCTATAAGTGCTACGCTTGCAGAGGGCGTTTCGCTAAAGGGTATCTCTGGTGTTACCTTGGAAAGAAATGCGTCGATAACTACGGCGGTCTTGCTTGACCACCAGCGATAGATTGTGGTTTTGCCTACACCCGCAAATGAGTGCGATCGCTTAAGAGCGACAAATCTCTGACAGTCGTTGTCTCCAGTAACTTCCACGTGGCACAGAGAATTGCCTCCTCGGATTCTTGCGATCGCGGTCTTCCCACACATTTTACCGATTTTTTTTCACTCATTTTTCTCATCCCACTTGCTTCTTAAACAAAAAATACGATACGTATTAGATATAAGAGTAACTGAATAAAACTGAGGGAGTGACATAAAGACTACAAAGTGAACATGTAGACTTTTGCGGCGTTGGGACAGTTTATTCGCTTGGTGAAGCGATCGCGGTTCACAAATGTTTTTAAGTCATTGCAGTTAATCAGGGTTTAGAACAGTTTGAGGTGTTTGTCAACAATCTCGGCGCTGAGGCTGTCGCGCATCTAATATGCAGCCTTAATGTGTCTATTGCATTGACATACTTAAAGGTTTTGACATATTCTTAACAAGTTTGTGTAAAGTAGACAACCTTAGGAAACCTTTAAGCCCTTACTTACGTAAGCACGCTAAACTTCACTCCGGGTTCATATAAGCTCAAATCCAATGAGGGTGCGAAGTCTTTTGGAATTAAATTTCAGTTTTTCAGGGTTTTGCCTCTACCAACTTGGAGCAAAAAAACTCACTCCTGTGTGAGCTTTAGCCAACCTTGATCAAAAGAGAAGAGGCAAATGATAATTTTTGATTCTAGTACCTTAAGTACTATTAGCCATGCTCTCAATGCTGCTTCCCTAATCAGCGCTAGCATTCAAAATCAATCAAGCTTGAGTCTGAGTAAAGATACCAAATCGCAGCTAGCAAATAGCTCAAGAAAGCTTTCACACCCAACTCCTACTACTCCCACTTTCATAGCTGAAGCCAGCACTCCAACATTCAGCTCGGATACTAGCAAATGCGGTCAAAGTCAAGCACGCGACAAGTACACACAGCCGTTTGCCTGCGACAGCATCTGGAATATGCCGATTGGCTCAAACGCGCAATACGTTGATGCCTATATCGGCTCAAAGAGCGTTGGAGTTGACACCGACTGGTTCATCATAACCAAGGAAAGCGACCCAGCTGTGCCAACCTATATGCCTGGTGCCTGGGGTCAAGGTCGCTGCACCGGCACTACACCTCAGCAGCAGGCGCAATGGCATCCCGAAGCGGGTCAGCCGTTGAAGGTTCCTTATGATCTCGTGATTGAGGATGCAAAGCCATGGTCTACTCCAAACAACTCCTCGGCGTTCTTAATGCCGGATGGCAAAACCCTGGTGTCTTATAACGTGACTACCCGTTGTCAGCAGGGTGCCCCGCTTTACGGCGTTTGGTTCGGACAGCAAGACATCTACGGCGATGGCATTGACGGTGGGCATGGCGGCTCAGGGATGTCGAGCATTGGCGGTACCATTCGCAAAGGTGAGTTGTTGAACGACGACCCTATCCGTCACGCACTCAAGATTGTTATCTGGGGTAAGTGGCTGCATTACAATTCTGCATCGTCAACTCCCGGTCGCCGCTGGCCTGCCCGTCTGGCTGATTTTAATGCACCAAACCAATATCATGGCTCCAATCCGGCGCTGGTTATGGGTTCGTTGCTAGCAATTCCGCCCAATGTCACAGCAGAGAGCTTGGGACTGAAAAGCATTGCAGGCAAGAAAATCTTTAAAGCGATGCAAGACTACGGTGCTTACGTCGTTGACGATTCCGGCTGGGACTATAATTACCTCGCTCTTGAGCGAAGCGCCGAGCAAGAGTACGAACAAGTCACCGGACATCAAGTTCATGGAGATGCAGCGCTCCAAGCTGACTTCGCCAAAATCATTGCTGCGGTGAAGGTTGTGGACAACAACGCACCGAACAGCATTGGTGGAGGTGGTACACCACGCCAACCTTTAGCAGCACCAATTGGAAATTAAAAGCGATTAGTGCTCGTTGGCACTCTTACGGCAACCGAAGAAAAAAGCGGCGTTGCTGAATCAAGCAGATGAATCATGCGATAACCGTTCGCGAACGGTTATCGCCTCAAGGTTGCGGGCATTGCGCGCCCGCATCGACACAGAACCATATTTGAGGTAATATATTACCAATCTAAGAAATAATTTCAGCATTTATACTGGTATGTGAGGAAGATCGTGTTGGCATCAAGCTACACCCAAAAAATTCCCCCAAAGATTCTCCGGAACGTCCATAAACCTCACGGATATTTCTTGTATCAGCTAAAAAAGCATCAAGGAGATATCCAGATTATGGCTACGGTAATTCCATGTCTTCTCCACAGACCGACGCTGGAATTAGGCGCAAGTCGTGAAGAAGTCAAACAAATGCAAAAAGTCCTGAATCAGCGGCTAGCGGAATTTGATACCGCATCGCCGTTTCCCCAAAATATTTCGGAAACTGGCTACTTTAATCAAAACACCCTAATTGCTGTTAAATACCTACAGTGCCTTGCTTTTTTACCTATAGATGGCATTGTCGGACCAAAGACCTGGGCTTTCTTGTGCGAGGGACCCGCTAGCTTGCCACGCTTGCATGTTGGCACTGCTAGTTCAGTAGTTAAAGCTGTTCAGGAGGCACTAAGGTACGCGGGCTACTATTTTGGTGCAGTCGATGGTGTCTTTCAAGAGAAAACTGCTGCTGCGGTCAAAGGCTTTCAGGTATCCTGCCAAATGACTGCCGATGGTGTGATTAATCCTCAAACCTGGAAGGCGTTAATCAAGTTAGATGCTCATGCGAAATACTGTTACGTTAACATGATTGACAACTGTTATGAAAAGCACGAGCAGGCTTGGGTAGGAAAATTTTCAGATGTCGGTTGCCATAATTGATGCATTTTATTTTACATGCACGCGAGTGTAATTTTGTATATAAGTAGGTGGAGTAATAGCTGGTTGCAGACGAGAATCAGACATCGCTTCACCAGCAACTAATTGCAATGGCACAACACCCGCCCACACTGGTAAATCGTAATCTGCTTCATCATCTAATGGCGCACCAGTCCGCATCTTGGCAGATGCTTCGGTTAAGGGAAGCGATAGTACTAAGGTTCCTTGTAATTCTTGGCGGTTGGGTTGGCGCACTTCTGCCGATCTTCCGGGTACTACATGTTCAGTGAAAGCTCGTAGAGCTTCTAGCTTTTCTTCAGCATCTTTTACTAGGCTTGCTGTACCAAATATGACTACAGAACGATAGTTCATTGAGTGATGGAAGGCTGAACGCGCCATTACCAAACCATCAAGTAAGGTTACTGTAAGGCAAACTTCAATACCAGTAAGTAAAGTTCGCAACATGCGACTTGCTGGTGAACCATGTATGTAAAGTTGGTCTTCCACGCGACCGTAAGCAGTGGGAATGACGAACGGCTGGTTATCTATTGTAAATCCAAGATGGCAAATTAAGCCTTCATCTAAAATTTGATGGATTATTTGGCGTTCATAATTTCCGCGTTGAGGTACTCGTTTGATTTGGCTGCGTTGTGTGGGAGTTAGGTTTTCTGGATTATTCATAGATGATTTGGAGCGCTTAAGCGCTCACTACGAGATTAAGTATCATTTGATTGCCTTGGGAGAAACCAAGACTGGAGTAAACTGATTTACCTGCTGGTGAGGCGCCAAGAACTACTTGCGTGCAAGCGATCGCTTTCAAATACTCTACTGCTATGCTAGTTAATTGTTTGGCTATGCCTTGTCTGCGGTAAGATGGTTCGACGTAAACGCCCCAAATGTATCCGGTTTTGCGGTACTCTGGTTTAAAAATATTTGGGAATAAATCCCCAAATATTTGACAACTTGCAGAACCAACAATTACATCATCAACTTCTGCGACAAAAGCTTTGTAAAACAAATCTCGACGCGCCGTGTCGATATACTCAAGGGTGATATTATGCCAGTCTGGGTTGATGGCATCTTGCGGGATGCCCATATCTCGCCACATTTGGTAAAAGTGCTGTGCAATCAGTAAGTCTTCTTGGGTTGTTGCTTCTCTGATGATTTGTCTTGGTGTCACTTTACAGATATTCCTCGAATATGAGAGAGTTTGAAGAATTCATCCCCATTTTTCTGTAAACCTCCTGGGCTTTTGTATTACCTTTATAGACATACAAACGTAATCCACACACATTTGCTGTCTGTGCTTCGGTTTTCAAATGCGTGTAAAGAAAACGAAAAATCCCTTGTTGACGATAATTGAGTTCAACATATACATCCTGTAACCACCAAAACCAAGCATTCCTCCAGTCACTCCACTCAAAGGTTACTAAAGCAACTGCGACTGTCTTGCTTTCAAGTTCGGCAACTGTATAAAAACCACGGTTAGAGTCACTCAAAACTGCTTCAATTCCTTGAGTTAGAAGTTGTGGATTCAGCTTTTGACCTCTGGCTTCTTCAGCCAGTGCTTGATTGAAGTTCACTAAAGTTGTCAAATCTTCAAGTTGTGCCTTGCGAACAACGCAGTCTCTCGTGTTCATCAACTCTCCTTTGGCTTTTTTTTTGGACATTTCTATCAGCATTTTTAAAGCGTAATTATCAAAGTGGTCTTCTACAAGAGCCACTTTTGTGATTTAATATAAGTCCACTTTGAATGGAATTGAAACGCACTCGTGTCGCACTCGTAAGCGCGGAGGTTCGCAGAGTATGGATTTAGCAATAAGCCTTGACAATAATACCTCTTTACCCTTACATCAGCAGCTTTACCAAGAACTTCGCAAAGCCATTCTGAATGGACTTTTATCACCTGGAGGACGTATTCCTTCTACGCGATCGCTTGCAAAATCTCTGGGGATTTCTCGTACTACTGTCACCCAAAGCTATGAACAACTACTTTGCGAGGGTTATTTAGAAACTGTTGTGGGTTCTGGTACGTTTGTCTGCGCTCAACTTCCGGATGATTTGTTGCGTTCAACACCGATTGAGTCTGCTGGAAAAATTACTCGTCCACCAGTCAAGTTAAATCAGTATGCAATCACTTTATCTAATACAGAGGATGTCCCTAGAATTGCTGAAATAAATGCCCCAATTAGCTTTCGCTACGGACGACCGGCTTTTGAGCAATTTCCGATTAAGTTGTGGCGCAGGCTACTTGGGCGTTATTGTAGCTCTAATTTGAATTGGTTGGACTATTCAATAGATCCTTTGGGTTATAAGAAGTTGCGAGAAGCGATCGCTCTTTATCTATCTTCCCGCGCTGTGAAGTGCGAAGCAGATCAAGTGCTAATTACTAACGGTACACAGCAAGCACTGAATTTAATTGTCCGCTTGTTGATCGCGCCCGGTGATACGATCGCACTTGAAGATCCAGGTTATCTCAGCGCTCGGTTAATTTTTCAAACTCAAGGTGCGAAACTTTTACCGATTGCTGTGGATGAGTCAGGTTTGCTGGTAAAAGAACTAACAAATTATACAAACGAACCGATTCGGCTGGTTTACGTGACACCTTCTCACCAATTCCCCACCGGTGCAACTTTATCTCTACCGCGTCGCTTGGAATTACTCGCTTGGGCGCAGCAAACTGGGGCGATGATTATTGAAGATGATTATGATAGCGAATATCGTTATGGCGATCGCCCGATTCCGGCTTTGCAAGGATTGGATCGCAGTGATTCAGTATTATATATTGGTACTTTTTCCAAAGTGCTATTTCCCGGCTTGCGGATTGGTTATTTAGTGCTACCAAAAAGCTTAGTTGCTTTATTTGCCCGTGCGAAGTGGTTAAGCGATCGCCATTTACCAATATTAGAACAGCAAGTGCTTGCAGACTTCATCGCCGAAGGACATTTAGAACGTCACATCAGAAAAATGCGCGAACTTTACGATCGCCGTCGTCAAGTTCTCGTCAAAGCGTTGAAAATTAACTTTGGAGAAAACGCCACAATTTTAGGCGAAAAAGCGGGAATTCATTTGATGGTACGGTTACACACCCAGCATAGCGATGAAGAGATAATTCAACGTGCTGCAAAAGTTGGTATCGGGATGATGTCTGCTGCTCCTCAGTATCTCACACCGCATCGCACAGGTGAATTTATCTTTGGCTACGGTGAACTTACTTCCCAGCAGTTATCTGAAGGAATTCGCAGATTAGCTGAGATAATTTCGTAGTGAGGACTTTAGTCCTCATCATTTATTACGAACCGCCAAGGGCGCCAAGGACGCCTTCGCGCAGCGTCTCGCAGAGAAGAAGTAATTTGAGAGAGTTTTTGGGTAAGTCTTGTTATTCTTGTGAATACAAGACGAGTCGTATATATTTAACTTGTGAAGAAATGAGCCAAAGATGAAATACCAAGGCAACGCGATCGCCCAAAAACTCAGAGGTTAACTCATGGCTGGTAAATTGAATGGCAAAGTTGCAATTGTTACCGGAGCTTCTTCGGGAATTGGTGAAGCAACAGCCTTAGCACTTGCCGCAGAAGGGGCGAAAGTTGCCATAGCTGCACGACGTACAGACCGATTGGAGACTTTAAGCAAACGCATCAAAGAAAGTGGTGGGGAGGTATTATCCATCACAGCAGACGTTGCAGATGAAGCACAAGTACGCGAAATGGTGTCTAAAACCAAAGCTGAATGGGGTCGAGTAGATATTCTCATCAACAATGCAGGTGTAATGCTGTTGGGACCGATTTTCGACGCAGATACCGAAGATTGGCGGCGGATGATGAACGTTAACGTTTTAGGATTAATGTATGCGACTCATGCAGTTTTACCGCTGATGAAAGCGCAGGGAGTAGGACATATAGTGAATATTTCATCAGTTGCCGGTCGTGTAGCCAACGCAAACACCGGAGTTTACAACGCCACAAAATGGGCAGTCGGAGCATTCTCTGAATCACTCCGCAAAGAGGTACATAAAGACAACATCCGCGTCACGATTATTGAACCGGGCTTAACTGCAACCGAATTACCCCAACATATTACCAATGCAGAAACCAGAACGCGCACCCTTACACGTTATGAGTCTATCAAAGCGTTAGACAGTGAAGATATAGCAGCGGCAATTGTTTACGCAGTTAGCCAGTCAGCGCATGTGAATGTTAACGAAATCTTAATTCGACCAACTGAACAAGAGGGATAAAGAAATGGGGATTAGGCTTAAAAGTATAAAGCGCGGCTCCTAGTTCGTAGTGAGCGGTTTACCGCTCAATTGCGAGCGTTTCAACGGCTGTTAGCGGAGCTTTCCCGTAGGGTAGCCGTTACTACATTTAGGGGCTTAATCTTGAGGCTGCGGAGGCAGCCTTTATATATGTAGCCCTTCTGGGGTTTGGGCGCATTTTTAGAGAAAATGAGCATAATCCTTAAACCTCAAAGAATAAAAACTATGAAAGCAGCATGGTATGAAAAACTTGGCAATCCTCAAGAAGTACTAAATCTTGGGGAAGTAGAAATTACAAAACCAGGTAGAGGTGAAGTCCGCGTGCGAGTCTACGCTTCTGGTGTCAATCCATCTGATGTGAAGCAGCGGAGTGGCTGGGGTGGGCTAAAAATGCGATCGCCACGAGTAATTCCCCACAATGATGGAGCCGGGATAATTGACGCAGTGGGAGAAGGGGTATCTCCTGAAAGAGTGGGGGAAAGAGTTTGGATTTATGAAGCAACTTTGGCTCACCCATTTGGAACGGCGGCAGAATATGTAGTTATACCGAGTGAAAATGCAGTTTTATTACCCGATAATACCGAATTTGCTGCCGGTGCTTGTTTAGGTGTTCCCGCAATGACGGCACATAATTGCGTCTTCAAAGATGGTGCAGTGACTGGGCAAACAATCCTTGTAACTGGTGGTGCAGGTGCAGTTGGTAACTATGCGATTCAGTTGGCAAAATGGGGGGGTGCAAAAGTTATTACCACGGTCAGTTCTGCCCAGAAAGCGGAAATTGCTCGTTTGGCAAAAGCAGATTATGTGATTAACTATAAAACAGAAGATGTCGCGGCTCAAATTAAAGAAATAACAGATAACAAAGGCGTTGACCGAGTTGTTGATGTAGACTTTGCCAGTAATTTAGAAACTAACTTGGCAGTATTGAAGCGCAATGGAATTATTGCTACCTATGCGTCTGATTCTAACGTTCAACCGCAGATACCTTTCTATGGATTAGTTTACAAAAATATTACGGTTCATTACGTGCTAGTCTATGTAATGACGAAACAAGCGCATCACAAAGCAGCAGAAGACATTACAACTTGCTTAAAAGCTGGATTGCATCATGTAATTGCTCAACGTTTTCCTTTATCGCAGATTGCCGCAGCACATGAAATGATGGAAAGCGGAAAGGCTGTTGGTAACTTGGTTGTGGAGATTGCATAAAATGAGTAATTCTCATCCTGTTGCTTTGATTCTTGGTGCTACTGGCAAAACAGGTTCTCACCTTGTCAATCTATTAGAAAAAGACGCTGGTTCAGACAATGTTGAAATATGCGTTGCAGTTCGTAAACCTGAACAAGCTGAAACCTTTAGAAAACGGGGTATCTCAACTGTACATCTTGACCTTGATGACCTTTCGACTTATGAAAAAGCATTGCAAGGTGTACAACGTCTATTTATGATTACAGGCTACACCGTGGATATGCTCAGTCAAGGGAAAAACTTAACTGATGCAGCGAAAAATGCAGGTGTTGAATATATCGTACATGTTGGTACTTTCCATCAACCAAAACGCCCGCAAACAAAATTAATTCGCCATTACATTTGGCATCAACTTATTGAAACATATATCGAAGCCAGCGGCATAGCCTGGACTCACCTGCATCCCAACGCATTCATGCAAAATTTCTTCGGTGCGGTGCAAGATAACAAACTTCGCATGTTTTTCGGTCACGATCGCATCGGATTGATAGATTGTTTTGATTTGGCTAGTGTAGCAGCAGCTGCCTTGCGTAACCCGCAGAAACACGCAGGAGAAAGATATTTCTTGAGTGTGTCAGCGCTGAATATGACTGAAGCCGCGCAAATCCTCTCAGAGGAACTTGGTAAAATCATTACTTACGAGCCGTTACCTGCTGCTGATATGCGATCGCTTCCCATCGGACAAACGATGGAACCTGCATACTTTGAGTGCATCGTCCGTCAGATGGAACTATTGCAAGCGGGAAAACTTCCCGATTTTGCTGACGTTTATGATAATATCCCCCAAATTACCGGACAAAAAGCAACTATGTTCCGCGAATTTGTCCGCAATAATCGGGCTTCGTTCGAGGTTGCGTAAGTTGAGTTGTAGTAAGGACTTCAGTCCTTTTCTTATTAGATGAGGTTAGATGAGGACTGAAGTCCTCACTATGTTTTCCTTGGTAATTCTCAAAGGCTAAAGAAAGGGCGGGATGTCCCCGCCCCTAGGGCATCAAATTTGCTGTGCAGTTACTTCTTCTTGCTTTCTTGGCTGTTGTAACGCTGCATATAGTCTATTAAGTGCATTGACGTAAGCTTGAGCCGAGGCAACGATGATGTCTGTATTCGCTGCATGACCAGAATACACTCGTGATTCGTGCTGTAGGCGGATGGTTACTTCCCCAATAGCATCAATTCCTGCTGTTACCGACTGTACGGAAAACTCAATCAACTGATTTGGGACGTTAACGACGCGGTTAATTGCTTTATAAACCGCATCTACTGGTCCTGTACCGATCGCTGCATCAGTTAATTCTTCACCTTCTGGAGTGCGGAGGGTGACAGTTGCGGTGGGACGAGCGCGATCGCCACTAGAAACTTGCACCAACTCTAAGCGGAACAAATCGGGAGCTTGTTGAATTTCATCGTTAACGATCGCTTCCAAATCCCAATCAGAAATTTCTTTCTTTTTATCGGCTACTTCTTTGAACCTAACAAATGCTTTATTTAACTCGCTTTCTGAAAGTTCAAAGCCCAATTCTTTCAACCGAGTACGGAAAGCATTTCTGCCTGAATGTTTACCCAAAACGATTTGATTGTCTGACAATCCAATCAATTGGGCATCCATAATTTCATAGGTGAGCTTGTTTTTTAATACACCATCTTGGTGAATCCCAGACTCGTGAGCAAAAGCATTTGCTCCCACGATTGCTTTATTTGGTTGCACTAACATTCCCGTCAAATTGGAAACCAAGCGTGAAGTTTTGTAAATTTGACGAGTGTCGATATTTGTCAGTGATTCTTCGGATTCCGCTGGTCTTCCTAAGAACGGGTTGAAATATTGTCGTCGGACATGCAAAGCCATTACTAATTCTTCTAGCGCGGCATTTCCTGCACGTTCACCAATTCCGTTGATGGTACATTCTAACTGCCTTGCGCCATTTTTCACAGCTTCTAGGAAGTTGGCAACTGCCAAGCCTAAATCATTATGTCCGTGAACGGAAATAATCGCGCTGTCGATGTTGGGGACATTTTCTTTAATTCCCTTAATTAGCGCTCCAAATTCGCTGGGGGTAGTATAACCCACTGTGTCAGGAATGTTAACTGTTGTTGCGCCAGCAGCGATCGCTCGCTCTAATACTTGGTAAAGATATTCTGGATCGGAACGCACAGCATCCATCGGCGAAAATTCTACATCTGCCATAAAAGACTTGGCATAAGCTACCATTTCTTCGGCGATGGCTAATACTTCTGAGCGTGACTTCCGCAGCTGATACTCTAAATGGATATCAGATGTGGAAATAAACGTGTGAATTCTGCCTTTCACGGCTGGTTTTAAAGCGGATGCGGCAGCTTCAATATCTGCTTTAATCGCTCTTGCCAAACTACAAATTACCGGACCATTTTCTGTGCCGACAGTTTCTGCGATTTTGCTCACTGCCTGAAAATCTCCAGGACTCGCAAAAGCGAAACCCGCTTCAATTACATCTACACCAAGACGGGCTAGCTGCTTGGCGATCGCTAGCTTTTCGTCTATATTTAGAGTCGCTCCCGGACACTGCTCGCCATCTCGGAGTGTAGTATCAAAAATGATGATTTTCTCTTGGTTGTTATTCATTTGCGGCTTGTTGTTTAGTTTTTACTTGTCGCTTAAAATACCGTAAACCTTAGTTTTTTTCGCTCTTAACTTTGTTAATAATTGTTAAGAATACTAACCTTCTGTTTTTTCTATTACATTCCTAATATCGTTCAAATCAATATATCTATCCGTAGCATTACGTAATTCTCTAGCTATCATTCCTTCGGTCGATACTACAGTTATATGAGTATTTTTTGAACGTAATAATTCAATTGCTCTTTCAAAATCTCCATCTCCACTGAATAAAACTACTCTGTCATACTGCTCTACTGTATTAAACATATCTACAACAATTTCAATATCTAAATTTGCTTTTTGCGAGTACCGACCAGAGGAATCATCATAATATTCTTTAAGAACTTTAGTTCGCACTGTATATCCCAAACTAATTAGAGCATCCCTAAACCCTCGCTGATCTTGTTGGTCTTTTAAGCCAGTGTACCAGAAGGCATTGATTAAGGTTGTCTCCGACTGCTCATGTCTGAAATATTCCAATACTCGTCGTGGATCAAAAAACCAGCCATTTTTTTGTTGAGCATAGAACATATTGTTTCCGTCTACAAAAATAGACAGACGATTCATTGGAGAACCCATAGTTAACTTACACCTAATAATATAAAAGACTAAAGAATTGAACAATAGATTATAGCAATTATAAAATGACAAATTTGCTAATATCTATAAATTGCATTGTCATGTATAGGTTTTATCTTACCTCTTTCAAATCATAAAATCGGCTGAAACATTGTACTTGAGCTTATAACTGGGATCTGAACCTTTTTTACTCCTGGTGCAAGAAGTACCCCGTAATCAAAATCTACCAATAAAATTGACTTAATAACAGCATTATTAGCCATATAACAGTTAAGTTTACTCCTAAAGAGGTATGGCATAGGCTGGGAGTAGGATATAAAGATGCTTATCTTATAGATTTTCTCTTTGGGGTAGTTCACAAGATGCCTTTAAACCGACTTCCCATAAGATGAACGGTTTTCAGAGCAAGCAACTGTCTATCTCTTTGAAGACTGGCTTTATCGGGAATGCAAACTTTGCATATGCAATAAACGCTTAAAGGTTGTGGCAGATATGATATATTCGGCTATAGTGTCGTGAATGCACACGAACCAAGCTTCAGTTTATGGAAGAATCACTTTTTTGACACTAACCAGAGAGAATTAGTTAAGCCGTATCTGAGTTATCAGCCTCGACCGGAGGAACTTCAGTTACGCAAGGTTGCTGAAAAATAAAGTATAATTTCCAAGTGTATAAGTTTTTCACTTAAGTATTATCTCAAGGTAATTGAACTAAAACAGGGTGTAAATAATCAAATTATTCTACGTAAATCTATCAATAACACGATATGGCAGAAGAACCATTATCTACCTTAACTAAAAAATATGTCTCTGCTGCCAATAGAGCGTCAAGTAAATCTACAAAAGCCATTTCGACGGCATCAACACGCTCCTCAAAGCTAATCGCTCGCTTCGGTCATGTGCTAAGTAGTGCTTCCGCAATCGGGGCAGCATTGCTGACAGCTTCTGGTTTAGGTTTAACGCAATCGATGGAAAGTCAGGCGCTTTCTACTTTTTATCAACTGCGCGGATCTGTGCTTCCTCCAGAAGATATCGTGATATTGGCAATTGACGAGCAGTCAATATCAACTCCTGAGCAATACTATCAAGCAGACCCGAAGCAGTATGCCTATTTGGAACCACTGCAAAAATTTCCCTATAAACGTGAGGCATACGCCCAGGTAATCGAGAAGTTGATCAAGGCGGGGGCACGTTCTGTGGCGTTAGATGTAGTGTTTGATACGCCTAGTAGTTACGGTGTTGCCGATGACCGCAAGTTACAACAGTCATTGCAACGTTATGGAAACAAAGTTACTTTAGGGGCGCTCTACGAATATTCGGAGACACACCAAGGGAGATTTTGGCATCTGTCTGAGCCTCAGCAGATGTTTCGCACAGGGTCGGTGTCGATTGGCTCGGTAAATTTCCCCTTAGAGGTAGATGGCAAGGTTCACCGCTTGGCTAGCGAATTTCCTAAATTGTTAGCAGAAAACGAGGGTTTTGTTCCCACAAATAAAATATCTTCGTTTGATGAAGCCGTTCTTGGGGCAGCAAACGTCAAATATCCGCGACCAAAAGGCGATCGCATTTATTTTTACGGTTCTGGGGGTACATTTGAGCATATTCCCTTCTGGTACGTACTCGACCCAGAAAACTGGAACACTTATTTGCAGCAGGGAAAGATTTTCAAAGACAAGATTGTCCTGATTGGTGCAACAGACAAGTTAAGCAATGATTATCATGCAGTAGCTGTAGCCAACAGCCCTGAACAAATGGCTGGGGTAGAAATTCACGCCAACGCGATCGCAACTTTAATGCAAGGAAAAGCGATCGCCCAAGGAATCAAGAGTTCACCTCTGCGCGGTTTGTTTGTACTTGGCTTAGTTGGTGGATCTGCGCTGATAGTTACTCGCAGCAAGCGAGGCATTATTAGATTATTCGCTATGAGTGCCCTAGCAATTATTTGGGGCGGAGTGAGCTATTCTATTTTTATATATAATCAATCAATTTTTCCCACTACTGTACCAATGATGGCGATGGGTGCGATCGGACTTTCCTACCTGGGAACAGAAGTTGCTAGGGAAAAGTTAAGAAAAAGCCAATTAGTCAATATTCTTCACAAACATGCATCTAATCATGTTGCCCAAGAGATTATTAGCATGGAGGATGACCTCAGGGACTTGCTCCAGCAACGAGAAAAAGCCATATCTGGTAAAATCCTTGACGGGCGCTACAAAATTGTCAAAGTTCTCGGTGCCGGCGGATTCAGCGAAACCTACATTGCTGAAGATACCAAACGTCCAGGAAACCCGCTATGTGTTGTCAAGCAGCTAAAACCAGGTAACACCAAATCAGAAGCTTTGGAAATTGCCAGACGTTTATTTAACTCAGAGGCGCAAACCCTCGAAAAATTGGGAACACATCCCCAAATTCCTCAGCTTTTGGCTTATTTTGAAGAAGACGAAGAATTTTACTTAATTCAAGAATATATAATCGGTCATCCTCTCAATCAGGAACTGCCAGCAGGCAGACTCATCCAAGAAAGCTCAGTTATCGAAATATTGCGGGACTTATTGCAAACATTGGCATTTGTTCATCACAACGGCGTAATTCACCGGGATATTAAACCCAGCAATATCATGCGGCGAGACTCAGACGGCAAACTCGTACTGATTGACTTTGGCGCTGTCAAAGAAGTTAGCACACAACTGCTTAATAATCCAGAGGAAAGCGCCTTTACGATTGGCATTGGTACTAAGGGTTATGCACCAAGCGAACAATGTTTTGGGCGTCCACAATACAGTAGTGACATCTATGCAGTCGGCATGATTGGTATTAAAGCCTTGACTGGCAAACACCCCCATGAGCTAGAAAGAGATTCTGATGGAGAATTGAAATGGCACTCCTTGGCAAACGTCAGTCACGCCCTGGCACAGATTCTTGATAAAATGGTGCTGGATGACTACAAACAGCGCTATCAATCTGCATCCCTAGCTCTTAAGGCGCTTGACGAGTTGGGAAGTTCTGAAGAAAGACATTATTTGTCGAATACTTTATCTTTTGAAGATTCAGAAACTTCTACCACACCTTGGGTAGAATCTGAAGACACCCCGCAACCGCCATCTTCCACATCTATTTTTCCACGACCATTTGATGAATTCGATAGTAACAATTAGGTAGCTAGACATCAATAAATTAAAGTTCGTAGTTAGCGCTTCAGCGCTAAAACACTAACTACGAACTGCAAACTAGCTTTGCTTGAATTGTTTTCTTTTAACTTAACCCGACCGAATGTTTGATTCAGTCGGATAATTTCATGTGCTTGGTTTAACTGGTGGAGTTGTAACTGGTGGAGTTGTAACTGGTGGAGTTGTCACCGGTGGATTCGGTGACTGTATCACAGGTGGAGTTGTCACCGGTGGAGTTGTCACCGGTGGATTCGGTGACTGTATCACAGGTGGAGTTGTAACTGGTGGAGTTGTAACTGGTGGATTCGGTGACTGTATCACAGGTGGAGTTGTCACCGTTGGAGTTGTCACCGTTGGAGTTGTAATCGGTGGAGATCCGCCTGAACTGTCTTTTTTCTTATCGTTATTTGACAAGATTGGTCTGGTGTCCAGCAAGGATTCTACTGGAGAATTGCCTCTAATAGTTTCTACTGGGGAATTGTCTTTGGTAATGTTATTACTAGGAATAGTTGGGGAATTAGGGGAATTATCAGTTGACTGTAAAAAAGGTGGGTTCTTAATTACTCCCGTGCCTGTAATTGGCGATTGTGCTGCTACAGCTGCGACTGTTTCTTCTTGAACTTGAGCGATCGCCGGATCTGGACTTGGCGCACCAGTTTTCCTAGTCAAATCAAGTCCGCGAACTAAATCGCTGGTCTCATAAAAAGTTCTCAGATCGAAATCGTATAAGCCTTTAATTCTATCTTTAACTATAACCAGCATCTGTCCGGCTTTAAGCACCCGACTTTGGGAAGCATTTTTGTTAGACACTTCAATGCCGCTATTCGTCAGTGCGCCGACTACTGTAGTATCTGTTTGTTCGTCATAGCGCACGAATAATGCTGAACCGCGAATTGCTGCTGCTGCATTCGGTGTCTGTATACGTGTTTGCCCCTGCTTGGGTGGGATGACTAGCAACACATTTCCGTTTAACAGTCTAAAGTTTCGCGTCTTCGGCAAAAATTGAAATACTGCCTGTTCACCAATTCGTGCTAAAGAGCGATCGTTGAAGCGCAACTCTGCTTGGGAAGCTCGACCTGTGGACACTCCATCCCCAGGAAACATTGCATCCGATGTGTGTGCCGGACGGTACTGCCTATTTTTTGGCATCAGTTGCACTAAGTTACGGATTTTTTCAATCTCCGCACGAGTTAGAGGGGTTGTAGCACTTGCCCGTTCTGGCAGAGGCACCACCGTAATTCCCCATACACCAATGACCAAAAGTGGTAACAATTTACGAAACATAGTTTGGAACCTCGGCAAATCTAACTGTTACCAAACCAGTTGAACACAGCTTCTGATATCAAAGGTTTGACCCTGCTAATTGTTATAGCAAGTTTCTTTACGTATATTTCCTTATACTTTATTAAAAAATCAATAGGTAAAATACCCTAATGTAGTAATATATGTAGTCTATTTAACTTTTTCCGCTCAATCATAATTTTTATGAATAAAAAACTGTAGCATTCATCATTTGTTTTTATGACTAACGAGAAAATCTTGTACTTAGCTTAAGCTGCTCAAAAATTTAATATTTTTAGCTGGAACTTGCGAGTAAGCTTGTGGGTCTACGTTTGCCAAACGCAATTAAAGATGCAAACCAAGGGCAGGAAAAATTTATTATTTTGGACTTTATTAGCCTACAGTGGTGCAAACTGGTGTTGCATCACTAGAGTAGATGCGGCATTAACTGCAAATTCAGATACATGGGAGCGTAATAAGCAGCTATTGTCAATTATATCATCTATGGCTGTCAAACAAAAAACACATCAGCCATGTTATGAGGGTGAGTTAGAGGCAATTAATTCTCAATTGCCACAGTTGCGGTTAGAGCAGAAGTTGGCAGATGCTGTGACATTTTCTTTGTGTGAATCGCCAATATACTCACAGACACCACCAGAGACACCACCACCAGAGACACCGCCACCTGACAGACCGCCTCCACCAACTCCCCCACCAAATGCCGCGCCACCGCCTGAAGCACCGCCACCCCAACCAAATCCC
>CAXTNZ010000054.1:0-30202 GCA_964245695.1 uncultured bacterium
CCCCAAAGATTCTCCTTGAGGAAAGTAACATCGCCGTAGCGATCATCGATACGCAGTGCGGCTTCTCCCATTGCTAAACCTGAAGAGCGATCGCCTTTAGTATACAGCGCCACTGCCAATGCCAATAAAGGTTCTGCCGCTTGCTTCTCAAGGGCGACAGCTGCTTGCCAATGCTTAATTGCGCCATTAATATTGCCTTGTTCGTAGTTGATTAAGCCCATATTATTAATCGCGGGCCAGAATTTTTTGTCAGAGGCGACTGCTTTATTGTATTGCGCGATCGCCTCTGGCAAGCGCCCAAGCTTATAGTAAGCATTACCCAAATCAAACAACCCCTCCGAGTCATTGGGTTTTAACTTCAAACCTGCTTGATAATAGCTAGCTGCCACTTGGTACTTTTGCTGCTGGAAATTAGCCGAACCCAATGCAAACTGAACATCGGCATTCTTGGGGTTGAGAGATTGTGCCTTATTTAAGGAAGTAATCGCAGCATTTAACTCCTTTTTTTGCAAATACAAGCCACCTAAGAGAAACCATACTTTATCGTTCTTGGGAGCGAGTTGAGTAGCCAATTTGGCTCGTGGCAAAGCCATTTCCATTTGTTGAAACTGAGCTAGTTGAGCCGCTTCTTGTGCTAGACTCAAGCCCTGCTGCTCCAATTTAGCTGTATCAAGTTGCACTGTATGAGGTATCAATGCCTGTGCATGAGATGCTTTTGGCATACTAAATAAACTACAGGCAATTAAAAGCGAAATTAATCGAACATATTTCGGCACACTACCGCCTCTCAACCACAAATAATCAGGATTCTTTCAGCTAGCTTAAACGATCTAAGCTCTGAGCGACAGCTAAATTTTACATCGTTCGCAACTCGACAAGAGGGTAATAAGCTGTTGCGCTGACAATTTGCAATGCTGGAAATTTTGGATAAAAGCCGAAAACTTCCCCCTGTTGCCTCTACGAGAAAATTAAAAGCCGATGCAGCTTATGACGCTTCTAGGTTGACTCATAGACAAGACCTAACCCCCCAACCTCCTGAGAATCATAGGGAAGGGGGAGATTCAAAGTAAATAGACCACATTGTAGGGCACAGCAAGATGAATGCCCCTACGCATGGTTGTGGTTCAAATACATGAAAAATGCTGTAACTTGACATAGTAGGTTTATTACCACAGACTACTTACCATTGACGGATAATTCATAACTTAAAGTCACCCATTCAGGTGAAGTAATCTGCCAGTACCAAAGGCTACTATGAAACAAAATTAAGTAAATATAAATTTTTATTTATCATCTTTTTTAGTCACGGAATTCTCGATTTGCCCCACCCCAGATAATAAATCTTGCCCAAGACAGTTCTAAAAGATATCCCCTCGCACAACTGTTAAGTGGTAAATTCCTCAAGTTGTTGAAATTAAATATTAATTGAGTGCAGCGCTTCTTGAACCGCCAAACAAAATCAATTTTCACAGATGCTCTTATGACAACGGATATACAAGTCCCCGTATTTGGTAAAGTTAAGTATCCATTCCGCTGGGTGATTGGGCTGATGGCAGCTGGTGTAGTAGTTGTTGGGGCAACAACGACCTACACTTTTGTGAATCAGGGGACACGCAAAGAAGATATTACTCAACTAACTGTCCCAGTGGAAGCAAAAAACGTCACTTTGCGAATTACCGCCAGTGGTAAGGTGGTGCCAGTTCAAAGCGTGAATATTAGTCCGAAAAATCCTGGAACCTTAACACAATTGTATGTTGAGCAGGGCGATCGCGTGCAGGGTGGACAAATTCTCGCGCGCATGGATAGTGCAAACAGTCAAGCAAAAATCCTCCAGTTTCGCGCTAATTTAGCTCAATCTCAGGCTCAGTTAGCCGAAGCTCAAGCTGGCACTCGTCCACAAGAAATTGCTCAATCGAGAGCGCGTTTGTCACAAGCAGAGGCACAATTAGCTCAAGCTAAAGCGGGAAATCGTCCCCAAGAAATTGCTCAAGTTCAAGCTTTGGTAGATGCGGCTCAAGCAAAAGTAAACTACACCAGCGAACAGGTAAGGCGTTACCAATCGTTATATCAGCAGGGAGCTGTCAAAAAACAAGAATTGGATCAATTTGTCAGCGAAGATAAGAGCGCTAAAGCTAGTTTGCAAGAAGTGCAAAAACGATTGTCGCTGCAACAAGCTGGTAGCCGTTCGGAAGAAATTGCTCAACGCCAAGCATCTGTAGAAGAAGCAAAAGCGCAGTTGCGGTTGTTGGAAAATGGCACTCGTCCGGAGGTAATAGCCCAGCGTAAAGCAGCTGTAGCGTCGTCTGCGGCTCAACTGAAGGCGGAGGAAGTAAATTTGGAAGAAACGATTATCCGCGCACCTTTTGCGGGAATTGTCACCCAGAAGTATGCTAATATCGGCGCGTTTGTGACTCCGACAACTTCTGCTTCAAGTAGTGCGTCAGCAACTTCTAGTTCAATTGTCGCTGTAGCACGCGGTTTAGAAGTGCTAGCTCAAGTCCCGGAAGCTGATATCGGCAGAATTAAAGAAGGACAACAGGTGGAAATTGTCGCCGATGCTTATCCGGATCAAGTTTTTAAAGGTCATGTACGCCTGATTTCTCCGGAAGCAGTGGTGGAACAAGGTGTAACATCCTTTCAAATACGGGTGGCGCTGGATACGGGCGCAGATAAACTGCGTTCTGGCTTAAATGTGGATCTGACTTTCCTTGGCGATCGCTTATCAAATGCTCTAGTATTGCCAACGGTAGCGATTGTTACCGAAAAGGGCAAAACTGGTGTACTGCTACCAGATGCCAAAAATAAACCCCAGTTCCGCGAAGTGACAATCGGCTCCCAAATCAAAGACCAAACTCAGATTTTGGAGGGAATTAAACAAGGCGATCGCGTCTTTATTAACCCTCCCAAAGATTACAAAATCGAAAAGGCGCGAGAACAACAACAGAAATGAACCTCCTAGAAAGCGTCAAAATGGCAGGAACAACTCTGCTATCGAATAAGTTACGTAGTGTCCTGACTATGTTGGGTATTGTCATCGGTAACGCCTCGGTAATTGCCATGATTGGTATTGGGCAAGGAGGACAGAAATACGTTAGTAAACAGCTCGAATCCCTAGGACCAAACGTATTATTTGTGATTCCCGGTAATCAAGAAACTCAGCGTGTTTCCCGTGACGTACCAAAAACCCTAATTTTGGAAGATGCTCTTGCGATCGCTTCTCAAGTACCAACAATAGCGGCTGTGACTGCGGAGTTGAATAGCAGACAGGTGGTGACTTACCGTAACCGAAACACCGATGTCAACATTATTGGCACGACTCCTAGCTTCTTGGTGGTGCGCGACTTTGAAACTGCTAAAGGGCGGTTTTTCACCGACGTAGATACCAAGCGCAGCAACCAAGTTGTGGTGTTGGGTGCTGATTTGGCAGAAAAACTCTTTGGTAATGCTAACCCCATCGGTCAGCAGATGCGGATTAAAAATGCCAGCTTTCAAGTGATTGGAGTGCTAACAGCCAAAGGTTCCAGCGTCGGCGCAGATTACGACGAAGCAGCATTAACACCGATTACCACCTCAGCAAATCGACTTGTGGGCAGAACTTCTCCCTATGGATTGGAGGTAACTTACATCGTCGCTTCCGCGAAGAATTCAGACAGTGTGGATGCAGCGGTGTTTCAAGTTACTAATTTGCTGCGACTGCGGCACAAAGTAATCGACGAAAATGACTTTACCATCCGCAGTCAGAAGGATGCACTGCAAACTGTTGGTCAAATCACCGGCGCATTAACAATTATGCTGGCAGCGATCGCCGGCATCTCCCTATTTGTCGGCGGCATTGGCATTATGAATATTATGCTGGTTTCCGTCACCGAACGCACTCAAGAAATCGGATTGCGAAAGGCGATCGGCGCAACTCAGCAAGATGTTCTGCTACAGTTCATAATTGAGGCAATTATTCTCTCGGCAGCTGGTGGTTTAATTGGTACTGGAGTTGGTATAAGTGGCATTATGCTGGTGGGAGCGTTGACTCCTTTAGAAGCGAGCATTTCTCCTGTAGCGATCGCTATGGCAGTTGGCGTTTCTGGCGGTATTGGTTTATTCTTTGGTGTCGTTCCCGCACGTCGCGCTGCTCAACTCGACCCAATTGTGGCTTTAAGAAGCGCTTAGGCTAAGGGTGAGATGGAAAGATTGGCTGACAAGGGTAAATTTTTCAACTTGAAATTTCCGGCTTTGAACTCGAAATGTTAGGACTTAGGCTGTCACACATAGAACTTAAATTTAGGCTCGTAGTAGGCAATGTGCGTGCCTAAAATAAAAGCGAAGACAGCGCTTACTACGAAGGTCATATTCGGGCTTTAACCTTAACTTTTAACAAAATCCTTATGGCAAACACTCTTTCAATTACTGATTCCCGTGTTCCCAATCCTATTCCCAAAAGTACGATTATTCGTTTGGAGAACGTCTTTAAGATTTATGGTAGCGGTGAAACGGAAGTGCAAGCGCTTCACGATGTCAACCTGATTATAGAACAGGGCGAATATTGTTCAATCATGGGACCATCAGGTTCTGGTAAATCCACAGCAATGAATATTATCGGCTGTCTGGATCGCCCGACGTCCGGACATTATTACCTAGATAACCTGGCTGTGGCACAAATGGACGATGGTGCCTTGGCACACACTCGCAACAAAAAGTTAGGATTTGTGTTTCAACAATTCCACTTATTACCCCAACTGTCAGCGCTGGAAAATGTGATTTTACCGATGGTGTATGCGGGTGTGAGTAACAGCGAAAGACGCGATCGCTCAGCTGAAGCTCTTAAACGAGTAGGATTAGAAAAGCGCCTCAACAACAAACCAAATCAACTTTCTGGAGGACAACAACAAAGGGTAGCGATCGCTCGTGCCATTGTCAACCGTCCCGTTGTCCTTTTAGCCGATGAACCCACTGGCGCCCTTGATTCCCGCACCACCCAAGAAGTACTCGATATCTTTGGCGAACTTAATGCCAGTGGTATTACAGTTGTCATGGTAACTCATGAGCCAGAAGTCGCTCGGCAAACCCAACGCATAGTTTGGTTTCGTGATGGTGAAGTAGTACATTCGCACATGCAACCATCTGACTTGAGTCACCTAGCAATTTCCTAAATTGTAGTTAGCACTTCAGCGCTAAAGTGCTAACTACAAAGCAAAAACTGTCTGAGTTAAATTATTTTTACTTAACTTAATTAGCGATTAAAGACTTGCCGTTTTACCAGTTTGTGCTTGCGTCTCAATCGGCTTCACATCGGTGTAGCCCATATCACCGACAATTGTCCGAAATATTGACATTTGCTCTTCAAATTCTAATCCTTCTACTTGGGAAAGCAAATTATTAATTGCCTCAGTTGCATTGTAGTTTTCTGGCATCCCCACAATTTTTTTATCGTCCATACCGACTGCCCAAGCATACCAAATTAATAGCTGGTTATTTTCTTTTAACGCGCCATAAATCCGAGAATATTCTGTAGGCTCGCGGTTAACAATTTCCCGCATAATGTTTAATTGCTGCTCATCAGACAATTCATAATAATCTGACAGCAACATAGGCGCCAGTTCTGGTTCCGCTGCTGCTGGCGCCGCTGGAGTGATTGAGCTTCCCATTTTGGTATAAACTAAATAAAACCAAGCTAGTTTGGCATCAGTATCCAGCTTATTAAACGCCTCTACTACATTGTGAGTTTTATCGCTCAGTGCTTGGTCGGCTTTATTGTTATTTGCAGTCATAATTTATCTCCAAAGTAATTTAATTGAATTCAATCCGCCTGCGTCGAAAAGTCCAGAGTAATACTTGTTTTACTCTTGACTATTGACAACTGCGTTATCTACCTCCAAGAGAAAGAGCTTTAGAAATTTGATAAAGTAAATTTTATCTACCTTTTAATAGAGGTAAACATCTATCCGCAGATGCCAAGAACGTAGCGAATCACTTTGGTACGATGGCAGTATCAAGAGAAAAATTACCTAAGGGGTTACTTATGCCTGAAGAAGTGAAGCCCAATGCAGCGGAAGCTCCAACCCAAGATGCACAATTAGCTGCTGAAAGCATCGCTAGTGGTGAAGAAAAAGCGCCTGCGGTGGATATGGAAGCAGATTATAAAGCCGCACAGGAACTTAGCGTCAGTGATGTTGACCGCACTGGCGAAGGTAAAGCAGAAGCTGAAGCTGCAACTGCACCTAAGTATGAAATACCTGAAAAGGAAGAAACAAAAACTACCAAAGCCGAGTCAACTGGTAATCCCGATGATTATTTAGCGATGGCGAAGGACGTTGGCGTTTCTCAAAACGAAGGTGCGACTAACGTTAGCGACGACTTAGTAAAAGAAGCTTTGGAAAAAGGTCAACCAGGAAAGTAAGTTTGACACAGTGGTCAACAGTCAATAGTTAAAATTCTCACTTTAGATTATGCACTCTTGACTCTTGACTAATTAAGACTTTTTTATCACTTCCAGCAGTTGACTTGGTTGGTGAATCAAAAAATCTGGATTTTGCTTAGCTAATACTTCTTGTGAATTAAAACCCCAAGTCACTGCAATCACTTTGATATTCGCTTTTTTTGACGCTTCTATATCTCTGGTTTCATCGCCGACATAAATGACTTCTTCAAGTTTGAGTTGCTTTTGCCTTAATGCATTATTAATTATCGTTGTTTTGCCAAAAATTGTGACTCCTGAATAGATAAACTCAAATAAGCTATCTAAATCATTCATTTCCAGGAATTCTTTCACATTATCTTTAGAGTTAGAAGTTATAATTCCTAGCCTGTTACCTTCATTTTTAAGTTCTATTAAAGCTTCTTTAATTCCGGGAATTGGTTTGAATTCTTGGATTTTATTTTTTAATTCGGACTTAACTTTTTTAACTAAAAAAGGTATCTTGAAAACCGAGATACCAGAGTACTTAATAATTTCTCTAGAAGTAAAATTTCTCAGGAGGGCGAGTTCCTCTGGACTAATTTGTATATAACCAAATTCTACGGCTAAACGATTGGCAATACTTACCAGAGCATCTACGGTATCAGCAATTGTGCCATCAAAATCAAAAATAATTACTTTCGGGGTCATTCTTTTGCCTGACTTCAAGATTAGCACGGGCATTCCGTCTTAACATTTCTGGCTTAATCCGCCGCAATGCTGATGCCGGAAATCGTCTATCCCACTCCTCAAAAGAGATTTCCGCTAATTCTACCAGCTTGGGTGCAAGATTCGCAGGGTATGGTTGAAATGTCAAATCAGTTGTGCTTGCAAAACGCTGATTCCAAGGACAAACATCTTGACAGATATCGCAACCAGCAACCCAGCCTTGCAAATGAGGTGCGATCGCCTCTGGCAATTTTTCCGCCCTATTTTCAATTGTATGATATGCAATACAGCGGTTTGCATCTACTACAAACGGCTGGGTAATTGCACCAGTAGGACAAGCGTCAAGACAACGAGTACAAGTACCGCAGTGTTGTGTATGTGGGCGATCGCTTTCTAGTTCCAGATTCGTCAACACCTCTCCCAAAAATACCCAAGAGCCATACTCTCTGGTTATCACATTACCATTTTTGGCAATCCAGCCAATTCCGGCTTGTTGCGCCCACACTTTATCCTGCACTGGACCAGTGTCTGCATAATAACGCGCCTGAATGCCTTCTCCAAGTTCAAGCAACCAGGTAGTCAGCGCTTTTAGTTTTTTGTGCATTACTTTGTGATAATCCCGTCCCCAGCCATAACGCGAGATTTTGGCGTATTCCTCACCTTCAGGACGTTGATGTGGTGTGTAGTAATTCAGCGCGACACAAATAAGCGATCGCGCTTCGCTCATTACTAACCGAATATCCTGACGCTTCGGCGAAGCCATCCATTCCATCTTTGCGTGATAACCCAGTTCTACCCATGCTTGCAATCGCTGCGCTTGTGTCGTGTCTACCCCATCTACAGATGCGATCCCAGCTTTGTGAAATCCCAACTCTAGGGCTTTTTCCTTTACCACACTGCTGCTCATTGCCGGAAACTGATTCATTTATCTTATCTAAATTTGCCCACTAAATACCATTCTCATCACCCCAGGATATCCTCACCAACCTCAATATTATTCCTAGTGGCTGCTGCCTAGGAACATCTTCTTCAAAATCTTATATTACAGATTTTTCTAAACGTAACTTCTATCGATAGGAAGATTTGCGCTCATCTTGACAAGATACCTCAAAAGCAGCTTTCAAGAGTGCCTACTTTTGTATTCAAATTAATCTTCAACGAGCGTGATAAGGGTAATTTTATGACAGCTGCTGAATTTATGCCGCCAACACAGCCGAGTGTTGCTACCACAGCAAACGAGAAATTTCCGATTGAGGGAATTACAGAACCAACCATACTGCGTTATTTTGAAACTTTGAACGCAGGCGAATTTGATGATACTGGCGCTTTGTTTGCCGCCGATGGGGTGATGCATCCCCCGTTTGAATCTGGTATTGTTGGAGCGGATGCGATCGCCGCTTATCTAAAACAAGAAGCTCAAGATATTAAAGCCGATCCCCAGCAGGGAATTGCCGAAAATTTGGAGAATGACCAAATCCAAGTTCAGGTGAGTGGCAAAGCACAAACTTCTTGGTGCGGAGTCAACGTTATGTGGCTGTTTGTCCTCAACCAACAACGGCAAATTCAATTCAGCAAAATCAAACTTTTAGCCTCTCCCCAAGAATTGCTAAATCTGCGACGCTAAAGCAACTAAAGGCGCTTAGAGGATGTTTGAAAAGTATCTTCTTAAACATCACAATCTTCGAGACCTAACCCCCCTAGCCCCCCTTCCCTACGTTCGCGCAGCGTCTCGTTCGCGCAGCGTCTCCGACAGGAGAAGAGAGGGAATGGGGGTTTTAAAGCCTCTCTCCTGCCTTCGGCACGCTGCGCGAACGTAGGAGAGAGGAATGGAAGCGAGGTTTCCAGTAAACTTTATGACTTTCACTCGCATCCTCTTAGGCGCTTAGGCACTTAGTAAAAATTTTCGGCGTTGCTGAATCACGGTATGAAAGAGCTTCACGCACTCGTTGCAAAGGCGCAAAGTTACAAAGAATAATTCATACTCTAATCAAGCAACGCCAAATTTTCTCTAGTCCAAGCGTCCCTAATTCTTAGTAACCGTCGTCTCTAAAGAGCGCAGTAGCAATTTCCGTCCTAAATCAATATCCGATGGCGCACACAGCCAATCTGGGTGTGCTGTCATCAACAAACTATCCAAAGTCTCTTGATCAAATAGATGCCAGACTGGAGCTTGATTAATTTGAGCTTCTACAGCATAGCAATCAAGACTGACACAGTGAATCGTGCAAGTACTGGCAATTCTAGTCAAAGTCATTTGTTCCCCAGGTGCGAGCGTGCGAAATTGGTGCATAGCCAGCTTAAGTTCACTCAGGGAGGAGACTGTTAAACCAGGAAGCGCGATCGTCAGATTGCTGTCTCCATTCACTGCAATCCAGTAATGACGACTAGGATCAATTGCCTCTAGCCAAGGTAATTCATCATCAAGGCGATAGCGTGGCGACAAAAAAAAGGCTACTTCCATAGGGAAAATAATGACTTTGCTCTTCAGTAGTTAGGATTTTAGGCAAAGGCAAGCAGATTCCTAATCAGGCTAATTAGGAGCTTTTGTTGCACAAAAACAAAATTCGCAGTCGGTTAGCTACTGTTTTAATATTTATTGATTAATATTTATAAATCAAATATACTTAACAAAAATTTTAACTAGATTAAGAAGTCTTAATATATATAGCGGTTTTCATCCCGATTAAATACAGGTAAATAAGAGTGGTTTATCTGTGTTTATCTGTGGTTCCTTCATTCTTTGATGTATTGCATCCTCATAGTGAACCGCTATAGATCGGCGTAGGGTAGAACAGTATCGCATAACTGCCTACTAGAGAAGCATTAGCACTCGCTAACAGATCTGAGGCTAGGTTGCGCCCAATAGCCAATCTAAAATCTCAGCATCCAAAAACGCTTAAGCCTCTGTTGTGAAAAATAGTAAATTTAACTTATTTGCCTGGTTCTGGCACAGTGACTTTTAACTTAAGACAGTTACGACCATCAACTTGCGGCTGGTACTCTACCTTATCCATCAGACGATGCATAATCAGCCAACCATAGCCACCTTCTTGTTTGTCCAGTGGATTTGGAGCGAAGTAGCTAGACATATCGAACCCTTCACCGTGATCCCAAATTTCTACGGCTATATCCCGCTCTTTTAGTTCCAAACGAATTACAACTTGCAAATATGGCTGCTCCTTGTGGGCGTGACGTACTACGTTTGAGTAAGCCTCCACCAAAGTTAGCCGCAAACGAGTTGATAGCCGTGTCCAATCAACTGTTTCTCCAAGCTCAATTTGTAAGCATCCCAGTAACCAGTTTTCCACGATGCTCAAAAACTTTAAGTCACTTGGTACATGAAGCTCACTTTTCATTACCTACATAACCTCCAGTGAGAGTATAGTTTGGTCATCCTCTTGAACCGAGTTGTCTGCTTGGATGCGGGCTAGCAAATGCATGAGAGAAAGTGGTTGAGGCTCACTTTGTAAAAGTTGCCAAAGACCCTCTTGATTCAGCATAGAAGAGCTAGCTGCCTGAGCGCTACCTACAGTTTCATCGTTGGACTGCGTCCCATTTAATACCATAGCTTCTGTAATACCATCACTCGCTAGTAACAGGGTATCTCCAGGAGCAAGAACTAATTGACCAGACTGTGCTTGCCACTTTGGTAAGATTCCCAAGGGAATGCTGCGAACCTTAAGGTAATTGGGCTGTTCTAGCAAATTTGCGGGTGACCAAAGCATGGGATAGATGTGACCGGCATTTGCGTAAACCAGTTCCCTAGTGCTGGGGGTGTAACAAGCTAAGACGAGAGTAATGAAGCAATTGTTGCCGATCAAGTCTTCCGACATAGCGTGGTTGAGATTTTGCATAATCACATTCGGCGGCGCAGGCTTTTCTTGCGATAATTCGCGGCGCAACACGGAAATGGCACTAACCATGAACAAAGCCGCTGGCACACCCTTGCCAGAAACGTCACCTACTGCCAACCACAAGTCACCTTTGGGATGAACAAAGACTTCAAAAAAATCGCCTCCGACTTCGCGGGCGGGGTAGCAGCAAGCTTGGATTTTCAAGCCTTTGATCTCAGGTAAGCTTTGGCGCAGCAGGTTGTTTTGAATTTGGCGGGCGACTTCCAACTCGGCGTGGATCTGCTGTTGCTTTTCCTGGAGGTGCTGATAGAGTTTTGCCTGGGAGAGGGCTAAGGCTGCTTGTTCGGCAACACCAGCAATCAGCTGGATATCTTCATCTTGCCAGGGGCGAGCAGCGCTTTCCTGTTTGTAGAGGGCAAGAACCGCAAGCAGGTGTTGCTGATAGCTAAGAGGCACAACCACAGAAACGCATCTGCCTTGTTGTGCATCGTGGCTTAGCTGATACTGCCTGGTTTCGAGAACTTTTTCCATCAACAAGCTGAAGTCAAAAGCGCCACAACTGACACAGGATTTGGGGTCTTGGTAGGAGAACTCATCTAGTGTCAAGCGATCGCCCTCCACCGCTCTGAGCAAGCAACAAGTAGCTTCAAATGTCTGTCCAATGGTGGCAACAATCTTTTGCAGCATACTGCTGTAGTCCAAAGACTCACGAATTGCCGTTGTTACTGCATTAAACAAAGATTCCCGCCTCAAGGCGCGACCCAACTCGTGAGTGCGTTTTTTAAGTACGCGATATGTATCACTGGCTTGCTCGACAATTGCCTTCAGGCGATCGGGATTCCAAGGTTTAGTGATATACTTGAAAACTTGACCAGAGTTAATCGCGTCCACCAAATCTTCGACATCAGTAAAGCCTGTCAACAAAATCCGAATCGTATCCGGAAAGCGATCCACCGTGCGACTGAGAAATTCCGTGCCGTTCATCTCTGGCATTCTTTGGTCAGAGATAATCACCGCCATCTCGCCCTCTTTATCTAAAATTTCCAGGGCAGCACGGGCATGATTTGCTTTGTATACTTGAAAATCTCGCCTAAAAGTGCGGTAGAGTAAATCTAAGTTATCTAGCTCATCATCTACCACCATGAGCTTTAGTTTGCCTACATCTGTCCCAGTCATATTTTAATGATGAGATGCTATATTATTTATCCCACCGAAATTAACCAACAATAATAAAGCAGTTATTAAAGAGAAGCCTCCTACTTTGAACATATAACTTTCTCAAAGTGGTAAATTTACCTTTACTTTCCATCAAGTTGCCATAAGCGAAAATTATGCCTATCCCACTAAGCCAGAACGCAAGGCGCGCACTGCTGCTTGGGTACGGTCATCAGCGCATAGCTTATTCAAAATATTGCGGACATGAGTTTTCACAGTTCCGACTGTAATGTACAGTCTTTCAGCGATCGCTGCATTACTACAACCTTCGACAATCAACTGTAACACTTCTAATTCCCTTTCTGTCAGGGTGTAAGGGTCAATAATCTCATTATTTTCTTGATCTTGGTTATGGGCAACGCCTTTGCTGTCAACTGATGCCACTTCTTTTGAATGTGGACTTTGTTGTGCTTGTTGTAATACAATCCGAGCGATCGCTGGATCGATCCAAGCGTTGCCATTGTAAGTCACTCGCACCGCTTCCAGCAAATTATCGAACCCGATATCCTTCATACAGTAGGAATCAGCCCCAGCCGCAAAAGCTGCCAGCACCGCTTCTTTGTTATCCCGTAGTGTCAAAATTAACACCTTCGTTTTCAACTCTTCGCCACCAGTGGCAGATTTCAACTCCCGTGTAAGCTCGATGCCATCCTTATCTGGTAAACCAATATCTACAATAGCCAGGTCGGGATGTAACCTTTTTAACATACTCAACCCTTCAGCAGCATTGGCAGCTTCTCCTACTACTTCAATTTCTTCGTTTTGCAGTAGTGCTGTGCGAATACCTACACGCGTGAGGTCATGATCTTCAATTAAAGCTACACGAATTTTACTCATAGTCAACATCCGTCAGATACAATACCTTAACTGTAAAATCAAGTTTACTAAAAAGTCCTAGCAGCCCTAGTTTAAAGGCATCTGTAAAAACATATAGAGGAGCTTTGTCAGTCAGACGCATCACAGGGTTGCCCGTGCTTGATACATTTGCTCCCCATGCGAACATTATCAACAATAAAATCAGGACTGTGCCGCAACTACACGCATCCAATATCAATTAGTTTAACGGGATTGTGCAGGAATTCTTCGTTTATGCGCTGCGATTCGTAGACCTTTTTAGGGCAGCTATCTTGAAAATGGGGAATGGGGATTTTTATCTTTAGTTGTGGGTGAAAGCTCTTGATTAACTTTCTAGAAATTTCTCAAAAAATCCACCTTACGTGCCAATTCGGCGAATTAGCAAATATTTTAACTAAAAAGTAATTAAGTATACGTATTTTTGATTGCAGGTTAAATCAACTCATAGAAAGAATTAACTTAGTTTTTCACCACCCAGGATCTAATTTTTTGTTGCCAAAATCCTAACCAACCGGATCAGGAACAAATTTGATAGACTAACGTTCGATGAACTTGGTGTGAGGCTAATCAAGAATAGGCTATGTCTAAACCGCCTAAAGCTTTTTCAGTGTTGGGGCTACCGATTCATTTAATGTCTTATTATCCAGGCTGGTTGCTAGAACGCGTGCAACAAGGCATAGGAACTCATGTGGTAACGCTGAATGCAGAAATGACCATGCAAGCAGAGCGGAATCCATCCCTAGCTAAGGTGATTCAAGGTGCCGAGTTAGTGATTCCAGATGGAGCGGGGGTAGTTCTGTATTTACGGTTGCTGCTGCGGCAAAAAGTACAACGTTGTCCGGGGATTGAACTAGCAGAAAAACTGTTGCGAGAACTTGAGCAACAGAAAACGGACACAAAAGTATTTTTCTATGGGGGAGCAGAGGGAGTGGCTGCAAAAACAGCAGAGTATTGGCTTTCTCAAATGCCCAAATTGACTATAGCAGGGACTCATTCCGGCTACCATTCTCCACAAGAAGAACAACAACTGCGACAAACTCTCGCCCAACTACAGCCACAAGTGATTTTTGTCGGCTTGGGAGTGCCACGTCAAGAGTTATGGATTGCCCAAAACCGCCATTTGTGTCCCCAAGCAATTTGGATCGGCGTTGGTGGTAGTTTCGATATTTGGTCGGGGTCGAAAACTCGCGCTCCTGCGTGGTTGGGAGATAACAATTTGGAATGGCTGTATCGGCTTTATCAAGAACCCTGGCGCTGGCGGCGAATGTTGGCTTTGCCGGAATTTGCTTGGAAAGCCTTGGTTTATCGGTTGACGGCAAACGGTGCAATTAGTTAGGAGTAGGGGCAATATTCTTCCGGAAGCCGCTTTGCGTCTACATGAATTGCCCCTACCTTGTATTGGCTGCAACCAAGAATCGCTATAAATCATTTCTCGGTGGCGATGATGTGTAAATCTATTTTTTGATGCCTGATTAGCTCCATTAATCGTTGAGTGAAAGATCCTTTGAGCCATCTTTTCCATCGCGGCTGCTGGCTTTCACCGATGACAATTTGGGTGATGTGATGAGTTGCTGCAACCTGAGCAATCTCAAGGGCGACGTTGTGGCTTTTGACATGTAAAAATTGACCGCCAAATTCTCGGCAAAGTTTTTCGCATGTATCGATGTGTAAACTTTCTTCTTTGGTAAGAAAGCGATCGGGTTCGGCGACAAACACGGCATAAAGCCGTGCATTCATATAATTGGCAATACGGGCACTTCGACGAAGTAATTGTACAGAGTTGGGATAAGTAGAAACACAGACTAAAACACGTTCGTGGACATTGCAATTCTGTCCTACCAAGTTTGAAGTGTTTGCTTCATCCTCGACGGTATCTGCAACTTCGCGTAGTGCGAGTTCCCGCAAAGCAATTAGGTTACGTCGCTGAAAGAAGTTTTCCAGGGATTGCTCGATTTTCTCAGGAGCGTAAATTTTACCTTCTCGCAAGCGCTCTTCTAAAGTTTCTGGGGTGACATCAATGAGGACAACAGCATCAGCTTCATCAAGTAGGCGATCGGGAATGCGCTCTCGCACCACAACACCTGTAATTCTCGCTACCAGGTCGTTCAAACTTTCCAAATGCTGAATGTTAACAGTAGAGTAGACATCAATTCCGGCTGCCAAAATCACTTCCACATCTTGGTAGCGCTTTTCTCGTGGAGAACCAGGCACGTTAGTATGAGCGAGTTCGTCCACTAACACTAGTTGCGGTAAGCGTGCCAGAATTGCGTCCGTGTCCATTTCTTGCATGGTGATGTTCTGCTGGATACAGTCTTTTCTGGTAATTACCTCTAGTCCGGCAGCTTTCATAGCCGTGTCTTTGCGTCCGTGAGTTTCCAAGATACCAATAACGACATCAATACCATCTTGCTTGAGCAAATGCGCTTCTTCCAGCATTTTGTAAGTTTTGCCAACACCGGGAGCCATACCAATGAAAATTTTATGCTTCCCGCGTCGGGCAGGACGGATGTAGGAACTGTCGGGGGAGGGGGTAGAGGAATGAAACATGAACGAGGTATTGGGACAGGTTGCTAACAGTTGCGCTCTCTTTAGAGACAGGTATAGGCGTTTAATTTGGTTGAGTTACTTAATTGTTGGAGCAATAGTCAGAGCAATTGAGCGCTTCTTTGGTTAAAACAATAGAAGGATGCACCGCACAATTAAGATAATAATTGTCCTTAAAAAATCGACAGTTCCTACAGGGAACTTGCTTAAAGTGGTTGAGGGTTACTATTCTATCCTTTTTGTCTGCAACATTACAGAGATATAAAACGATAAAAAAGACAATTCCACAAACTATCATGAAGCAAATGGGAGCCAATAGTAAATAGGTTGTATTTCCGATTGGTGGTTTTGTGGTGGTATCTGTTGCCTGAACCACTTTGGCTTCGATTAGGGTTATTTGATTATAACTATTTTTTCCTGATAGATAGAATCGTAATAATTCAGAATTATGCATATCAAAGACCTCTAGTTATATCAAATCCGTTTGCACCGGAATTATTTCTTTTTCCTCTTTCTCTGCTCTCTCAGCGTCTCTGCGGTTTTTCTATCATTCAAATGCAACCGGAAAGGATATTATAAGAGTTACGCTTGGGGAATTGTCTCCCCCTAATCCTTAAAAGAAAAGAGCTAGTTTCCCCAAGCGTTGTATGTGCCTTATGTTTCGCTACCTCTAAAGCCATTTTTAGATTTGAGCTTTTTATTCTCGACTTTGATTTGCGGTAAATCTTTCTTATCTTTTTGCAAATAACAGATTTCAACCAAGGTTGGCCATATTTCTAGAGACGCATGAAATTGACTAACCACATCATCGACAATTCTAGAAACGTTTTGCTGAAAAAAGTCAGGCTCAAACCCATAAAACACTCTTGATAAATTATCAGCGAACATTTGGAGTGACTGTTTGCGTTCTTGATTTTGAGTAGATACCGCAGCTTTAATAACCTGGGTATATATAGCATTTATTTTTTCCAGTATTTCCTCAGATTCTTGTAAGGTTACTTCACCATAGTAATCAAACTTAATCCCAAGGTCATCAAGATGATAGACACTGTTCTTAATCTTATTTTTGAGCAGGCTACATATTTCCTCATTAAATATCTCACTAGCAAGAGGATTACGCATATAGTTATTTCTAGTATGATTCTGTACAGCATCAACGTGTGCAGCCACAATACCCTCTTGCTGTATCCAAAGCCTGTAAATATAATCCTCAAACCTAAGTCGAGTCGGAAAAAATGGTGGTAAACCTAGCTGATTATCATATCCAGCGACTCCACAATCCATTCTCCAGTTTTTGTTAGTAATAACTGGTCTAAAATTTGCAAGAATATAAAAATCATTGAGGTCATTTGGCTTGATTTGGTTTTCATCATTGAGATATATATGAACAAAATCAAGGGTATCGATATCGTTAGTTCCTGTGCGAAAAGTCTGAGCAATTTTCACGACAGCATTATTTGGTATTTCTCCCTTTTGCAATAAGAGTGAGTTTTCCCGAAAGTAACCTTTTGTCGTGTTGGTTTCTAAGTCCATTGCTGTATCAACGACTAATTCTCCTATCTCAAAATTTTCCGGTATATGCGTGACTTTTTGACCCAAAACATCCTGAAAAGCAGTGAGTAAGTCAAAAGACTTATGGATGAAACCCTCTTCCTGGGGCTTGATCAATTTGCCTCGACATATTTCATCCCCTGACAAAGACTCTCGACTAGTTTCTATCAAAGCATCGGGTCGCATATCATCGTCTGAACTGACCATTAAATGTCCGAGAGTGTACATCAGCGTAAAGTTTCGATTTCCTCCATAACTAGGTCGAAATAAGTTCTTGACAAGTGATTCCAGCTTGCGATCGCGCAATCTCTCATTTAAAAAAGTAATAAACTGCTCTTTTTCATGAGGTCCAACATAAAACACGTCGTTGACTGTCTTAGTCTGCTCTAAGAGTGGGTAATACTTCTCGTGATTGCCAAGACTCGAATCATCAAAAACGATAATTTTTGTTGCGTGTCCGTTTGCCCAGAAATTCTCATCATACTTTTCGATTGTTTCTGCTACATCTCTAAGTCGATGAGTCGGAATAACAAAGATAGTCTCTTTCTGTTTCATAAGTGTGTACCTTTCATCTCAAATAACGTTTTAAAAGTTCAAGTGCTGTTGAAAGTTTTCAATACATTTCAATGGAGTTAAACATACACAGGACTTACTTTCGTTCTGTGCGGAAAATGTTAGGAAAAATCCTCAAATTTTCGATTTTTTCGTTGTTAGAAGCCGAGGGCACGACTTGCGAAGCAACGGCAGCAACGGTAAGATAAACAATCAAGATGGTAGCGATCGCAGTTAACAAAAACTCAGATATTTTACTTGTGCTCTGCGTGATTGTACTTAAAGCTCGCAGAGCCATTTCTAGAGACGTTTTATCTCGAACAGCCAAAGTGCCAGCAGCGGCATCCAGACGCGGACTTATACAAGTGGCTGCTTTCTGGGCAATTTGCCTAGCTTTTATTTTCGGGGGTAGGTAATACCAAGCTTGGGTTTTGGGGTCGAAAACTGTAATAGCAGCGATGGAGTGGATATCTAATGCTGCACTATATACAGTTAGGGAAGCGGGTAGATTTTCTTTGTGACTACAACCGAAGTAAGTTTCAAAATCATCATAATTGCCATCACTAGCAATTGACTTTGATTGCCCAACCAGATGTTTTGAATATTTTGGCAACTCATTCAAGTCGAGGAGAACCTCGGCTGCTGATTGATACCGTAGTTTGGTGGCTCTTTGCAACAACTTAGCAAGAATCTGTTCCAGAGATGTTCCGATTGGCTCGGTTAGATATGGGCACCATATCCAGTTATCTTCACTACAATCATGCAAGTCAAATGGCGACATCTGCGTGAGCAAGCGCAGGCAAGTGACACCGAGGCTGTAGAGGTCACTTGCGAACACAGCTTTGCCTCTAATTTGCTCAGGAGAAGCGTATTCGGCGCTGCCAATTAAGGTTCCGGTTTTTTCCAGAATTCCATCAGTGGTACACTTAGCAGCTCCAAAATCTACCAAAACTAGTTGGCGATCGCTTTTGGGGCGAATAATATTAGCAGGTTTAATATCGCGGTGAATACAGTTATGCTTGTGGATAAATCCCAATACAGGCAACAACTCACGAAGCAACAGCAGAATTTCTGCTTCGTTAAATGCTCCTGCTTCCTTTAATTCCTGCTCCAAATTTTGCCCGTCAATCCATTCTTGAACTAAGTACTGTTGTCCATCCTGCTCAAAGAAGTCGAACAGTTGGGGAATCTGGGGATGCTTACCAAGTTCAGCTAAACGTAGAGATTCCTGGTGAAATAGTTCAGAAGCTTTTTGCTTATATTGGAGAGTCTGGGATTGTGGAAAGAATTGTTTGATGACGCACAGTCTGGGAGTCGGGTAGGATCGGCATTTTTCATCAACAGCAAGAAAGGTTTTCCCAAAGCCTCCCTGACCAAGAAGTCTGAGGATACGGTAGCGTTCATTGAGCAGAGTGTTTGACTGACTGAATCCAGAAACGCTATCCTTCTCTGGAGGCTGGCGGGATTTATGGGTGTAAGGAAGACAGTCGCACATAAAAGTAAAAGTGATTGCTCGTTAACTTGCAGGCTTTAATGCGTCCAGTGCCAAATTCAGCTTGAGGACGTTGACTCCAGGTTCGCCAAAAATACCTAGGAATCTGCCATCAGTGTTTTTGTCTATCAGGCTTTTAATTTGGTTTTGGTCGATACGTCGGGTGGTAGCGACGCGCTGTGCTTGTGCTTGGGCTGCTTCTGGGCTGATGTGTGGATCTAAACCGGAGCCTGAGGTATAAACTAAATCAGCGGTGGGTTGAATATTAACTTGTTTTAGGCGTGCTACTTCCCCTTGAATGCGTTTGAGTAAGTCGGGGTTGCTGGGGGCGAGGTTGCTAGCTCCAGAAGTTCCTGTGGTGGCGACTTCAGGTTTGGTGCTGTAGTCAGTGGTACTGGGACGACTCCAGAAATAGCGATCGCTTGTAAAAGGTTGACCAATTAATGCCGAACCAACAACTGTTCCTTGTCGGTTGGTGATTAAGCTACCGTTTGCTTGGGAGGAAAATGCTATCTGTCCGCAAAACAGCATGAATAAGGGATAGATTAATGCTGTTAGCAGCCACAAAGCAATAGTAGAACGAATAGCTTTATTGATTTGGCGCATCTGACTCATCTGAAAATTTCTCCGATTAAAAAATCACAATAAATAAACGTATGGGCTAAGAAAGACCATTGCCAAGAGGGTGAGTACCTAGGGTTTTCGGAGTGTTTCTCCCACCATTACCGCCTGTACGTCTGCTACCACCACGTTCACGTTGAAACCAAACCGTTTCTTGAGCGTCGGTGAGTAAGCTGCCGTTTGTCTGGAAGGGAAAAGCTTTCTGTTTCGACCCCAAGATGATAAAGGAATAGAAAAATGTTGTAAGCTGCCACATCACAAACGTGTAACAAATGGCTGTTTTAATGTTTGGCATCTGACTCATTAAAATTTCTCCGGTTGAAAAATCACAACGAATAAATAAACGCAGAGGCTAAGAGTGACAAGTCCCAAAAGACCAATGGTGTAAGCTTGCCAGCGTGATGTTTCTCCAGGTGTCGCCGCTTGTACTGCTGGCGCTAGCAGCACGTTAAAGCAAAGCAGCAAAAAGAGATTTAGAGGAATCCTGTTATGTTTTGCGCCGATGAATTCAAATATTTCTGATAATTCTTTCATAATCCAAACAGTGTGGTGAATTTAAACGCACAGCGCAGAGGTAAGCGCAGAGTAACGCAGAGTTTTGGTGTATTTCTACTAAGCTAGTCCTACGGCTGCAATCAAAACGTCAATCACCTTGATGGCGATAAAAGGAGCAATGACACCACCTAATCCATAGATAAAAATATTGCGTTGCAAAAGTTGGTCAGCAGTTAATGGTCTAAATTTGACCCCAGTTAGCGCTAAAGGAATCAACGCCGGAATAATCAAGGCGTTATAAATCAGCGCTGATAAAACGGCAGATTGAGTACTTGCCAAACCCATGATATTTAAACCACCAACACCAATACCTGGAAAGATAGCAGGAATGATGGCGAAATACTTGGCGACATCGTTAGCAATTGAAAAGGTTGTGAGTGCACCACGAGTAATCAGTAATTGTTTACCAATCGTGACGATATCAATTAATTTGGTGGGGTCAGAATCTAGATCCACCATATTGGCAGCCTCTTTTGCCGCTTGTGTCCCCGAATTCATCGCCACCCCGACATTCGCCTGAGCCAAAGCTGGCGCATCATTGGTACCATCTCCAGTCATGGCTACCAATTTTCCTTGTGCTTGTTCTGTACGAATCACCTCAATTTTGTCTTCCGGTGTCGCTTCGGCAATAAAGTCATCCACACCTGCTTCTTCGGCAATGACGGACGCAGTTACGCGGTTATCTCCCGTGAGCATCACGGTTTTAATCCCCATGCGTCGCATTTGGTCGAAGCGTTCTTTAATGCCCGGTTTGATAATATCTTTAAGATAAATCACACCATACATATCACCGTCTTGACATGCCGCCAGTGGGGTTCCGCCCAGTCGGGAAACTCGCTCGTAAGCTGCATCGAGGTCGGGAGTTAATCGTCCACTTCGAGAACGGACAAATCCTTTAATCGAATCCACAGCACCTTTACGAATTTGTACTCCATTCGGTAAGTCAGTACCACTCATGCGAGTTTTGGCAGAAAATTCGATACCTTCCGCTTGTTTCGGGTCAAAATCCAATCTTGCCCCTAATTTTTCTGCCAGTTGAATGATTGATTTTCCTTCTGGTGTTTCATCAAATACACTCGATGCTAAAGCAACTTTTGCTACCTCATCCAGGGAATGATTATTAACTGGGATAAATTCCTCTGCCAAACGGTTTCCCAAGGTAATCGTACCTGTTTTATCCAATACCAAAGTGTTAATATCCCCGCAGGCTTCTACTGCACGTCCGGAGGTGGCAATCACATTGAACTGTGCGACTCTATCCATCCCGGCAATGCCGATCGCACTCAATAATCCGCCAATAGTGGTGGGAATCAGCGCCACCAGCAAGGCAATTAATACGGCAATGCTTACAGGTGATTTTACGTAAACTGATACCGTGGGTAGAGTCGCAATCACCACTAAAAAAACTTGAGTCAGGACTGCCAGAAGCACAGTCAGAGCGATTTCATTAGGAGTTTTACTGCGGGAAGCACCTTCAACCAGGGAAATCATCCTATCAATAAAACCTTTACCAGGGTCAGATGTAACGCGAATTGTCAGTTCGTCGGAGGTGATGCGCGTTCCCCCAGTAACAGAACTGGCAATGTCTGTACCTGGTTGTTTTAATACTGGTGCTGACTCCCCAGTGATAGCAGATTCGTCCACAGAAGCCACCCCTGCAATTACATCTCCATCAGCGGGGATGATGTCGCCAGAGATAACTTTGATTTGGTCGCCGCGCCGTAAGGCTGTGGAACTTACCTCTTGGATAGATCCATCAGGGAGAAGCTTACGGGCAAGAGTATCTGATTTTGTGGCTCGCAAAGTATCTGCCTGTGCCTTACCCCGCCCTTCAGCCACAGCTTCAGCAAAATTGGCAAAAACCAAGGTGAAAAACAAAATCACCGTTATCAGACCATTAAACAGTCGCGGGTTGTCTCCGGGAGTATTGCCAAACAGGTTCGGCGCGATCGTGACCAGCGCTGTAATAATTGTGCCTACCCACACCAAGAACATCACCGGATTTTTCAGCATGTTGCGCGGGTGTAGTTTCACGAATGCTTGCCGAAACGCCCTAGAGTAGAGTCCAGTATTTTTGGCTTTGGGCGTGTGTTTGCGTTCTTGTCGAGTTTTTGTGGTTGTCATGGAAGTTAGTTGTTTTTAAACGCAAAGGGGCGCAAAGTTCTCGCAAAGGGTCGCAGAGTTGTTAGAAGGTTGAGGTTGTCTGAAACTTTTGGTTACACCTCAAATCCAAAATCCTATTACCCGCCTTTAGCGATTAAAAACGCTTCCGCTATGGGACCTAAAACTAATACAGGGAAGAAGGTGAGGGCGCCAAGAATCAAAATCACGCCTCCTGTAACTCCAGTGAAGAGTCCGGTATCGGTTCTCAAAGTACCGGAAGTCATGGGAACGGGTTGTTTGCGAGACATACTATCTGCCAGTAGCAGCAAGGCAATAATAGGGATATAACGCCCAGCCAAGATGCTGAAACTAGTGCTGAGGTTCCACCATAGACCTGTAGCTGCTGGTTGACTATCAGCTAGTCCTTCAAAGCCAGAACCATTGTTGGCTGCGGCTGAAGCGTATTCGTAAACTACCTGAGAAACGCCGTGGAAACCTGGGTTACTAATGCCCCCCAGTGCATCGGGGAAAGCAAAGACGATCGCCCAAGGTATGAGAATGGCAAATGGGTGAACTAACAAAACGACGCTAGCAAGGACAATTTCTTTTTTCTCGATTTTGCGTCCTAAAAATTCCGGTGTGCGTCCCACCATCAATCCAGTCAGAAACACCGCCAGAATGAAGTAGATAAATAAATATGCCGTACCAGTTCCCTGACCTCCCCAGATGATTTGCAAGAATAAGTTAAATAGAAACACAAACCCACCTGGAGGCATAAAGGAATCAAGAAATGCGTTCACAGCGCCACACATTGTTCCGGTGGTGATTACTGAGAATAATGAACTTTGCGCCCAACCAAATCGAACTTCTTTTCCTTCTAAGTTGGGTTGTTGCGACCCCAGCAGAAAATTAACCAGGGGATTTCCTTGATACTCACCAATTGCGGTAACGACCAACAAGACAGTAAAAATGGCAAAAACCATCCAAAACGCTAACCATGCTTGCTTGCGGTTGTTAGCAAACACACCGTAGGTGTAAATCAGCGCTGAGGGGATGGAAATCATTGCCCAAGTCTCTAACAAATTAGAGAACCCATTGGGATTTTCAAAAGGATGAGCGGAGTTGATGCCAAAAAAGCCGCCGCCGTTCTCGCCAATTTGTTTAATAATTTCAATGTGGGCGACGGGACCACGGGCGATCGCCTGAGTTGCCCCTTCAAGCGTAGTTGCTTTTGCTACCCCTGCGAGATTTTCTGGCACACCCGCCAAAATTAACAACAATCCCCCGATAATGGACATGGGCAACAATATGCGGGTAATTGACTTTGTGAGGTCAATATAAAAGTTACCTAATGGTCTACCAGTTAAGCCGCGAATGAAAGCAATACCCACCGCTAAACCTGTTGCAGACGAAGTGAACATCAAAAAACCAAGCGCAAAAGTTTGACTGGCATAACTTAAGGTTGTCTCACCAGAATAGTGCTGTTGGTCTGTATTGGTGAGGAAAGAAAAGGTGGTGTGCAGTGCTGTATCCCAAGTTGGCGCACTTAACCCTGTAGGATTAAGCGGCAACCATCCTTGCGTCATCAGAATCAAGAAAACCAAAATCCCCATGACAAGATTGCTATACAGCAATGCTTTGGCATATTGCCAACCGGTCATTTCATTTTGTGGATGTACGCCAATAAAGGCATAAATTACTCTTTCTAACGGAGTTATTACTGGGTCGAGAAATGTTTTTTCTAAGAGAAAAACGCGAGCAATATATCTCCCAAGCAGGGGAGTGGTTGCAATGACGATAAGTAACGTCAAAGCAATTTGAATCCATCCTTGTAACATGAATTAAAAAAGCTCCCGACGCGATAAGTCGAATTAGTGAGTAAACAATCGCTCTTGTGATTTCAAGGGTAGGGTAGGCTTTAGGACCTACTTTACAAAACCTTTAATTCGCTACGTTTTTATGCAAACTTGTACTTAGGGTGAACTTAATGCCAGCGCCAGAATATAATCTCGACACAAAATAGTAGGTTCAGCACTTGCTTTGATGAGTTTATTTTTTCTGAAATTTACTAGCAACAAGCCATTTTACAGCAACTGTGTACTAGTTAAATCAACCACAGTTTTTTCAAGTATATTATTTGAAATTTTACCCTGTTAAACCTAAGGTCGTGACCGCATATTTATCTAAAGGTGACGATTTAATCGCCCTAGAAATACTATCTATTTACATGATTGATTACTTTCAGGATAAAAACAAGTATTAGAAGGACATAAACCCAAGTTTATTTTTTTATATTTAGCGTTTATTCGCAAATTAATATAACCGTTTACCCAGATTATATATCTACTAAACTCAAGGTATATTTGGCAGATAAACGCAGCGATTACTGACATAAAAATGGTAAAATAAAAAACATGATAGTATAAATTTAATTTTTATGGTGGCTGATAATTAACATAATTTTTAGCTAGGATAATTGCCTAAATGGTATCTTTTAAAGCTAAATTTATTTCCAAAGAATCGTCTTTGGGCAAATCTTTGTGTATTTTCGGGCTATTTCTGATTATTCTAGTGCTGGAGTTTTCCACTCCCAATGAGTACGTGTTTGGCTATCTCTATACGGGACCGATTTTATTAGCAAACTCTTGGTTAGGGCGTAAAGCAAATTTGCAAGCAACCTTAGTTGCGGTGTGCCTAACTATACTGAATTTATGGGTTCCGGGGGGTGGAGTAATTAGGGTTGCCACTGTTGCTAACCGAATAATTGCCGCGATGGCGTTGATGGTGACGGGTATGTTGAGCGACCGCATTCGGTATTCGGAAGAAGCGATCGCCCAGCAGCGGGTAAAGCTAGAAGCACAGGAACAATTGGTCAGATTACGAGAAGATTTCGCTTCGACACTCACCCACGACTTAAAAACGCCTCTGCTGGGAGCAATTGAAACTATAAAAGCCTTTGAACAAGAAAAATTTGGTGCCGTCTTGCCAACCCAGCAGAGAGTTTTAGCAACAATGGCACGCAGCCATAAGACTTCTCTACAACTGTTAGAAACCTTGTTAGATGTTTATCGCAATGATACTGAAGGCTTAAAGCTAGACTTAGAACCTGTGGATTTAGCTGTATTGGCACAAGAGGTAACTGCTAACCTTAGCGAGTTAGCTTCGACTCGCCGTGTTTATCTGTGTTTGAACTATGGTGACTCGGATTTTCGGCGATCGCTCTGGGTCAATGGCGATGCATTGCAACTCCAACGAGTTTTTACTAATCTCTTGGTAAACGCTATTAACCATTCCCGGCGCGGTGGTCATATTGAAGTTGTTTTGGAGCCACAAGCTGACTATCAAGTTGTAAAAATTTTAGATACAGGTGCGGGTATCCAGCCGGAACAGTTCCCCCACTTATTTGAGCGGTTTTACCAGGGGCATAGTGACAGACAAGCCAAAGGCTCTGGACTGGGGCTTTATCTATCTCGCCAAATTATTGAAGCGCATGGCGGTATAATCTGGGCAGAGAATAGAGTACCCAGTGGTGCTATGTTTAATTTCAAACTCCCTGTTCTCCCATTTCAGCCCTAAGATAGCTGTGTGAAATGCCTTCTACCCCCATCAAAATTCTTTTAGTTGAGGATGATGAACTCTTCCGCTTGGGCTTACGTGTGCGATTGCAACAAGAAACTGGTTTAGAGATTATCGCTGAGGCTGAAGATGGTGAAACAGCCATTGAGTTAGTTAACCAGCATTCTCTCGATGTGGTGCTGTTGGATGTAGGTTTACCAGGAATTGGGGGAATTGAGGCTTGTCGCCAAATAAAGCAGCAAAATCCCCATCTGCCAATTTTAGTTTTAACTTCCCATTCTCAAAAATCCCTGATTGCGCGGTTAATTGAGGCGGGCGCTCAAGGCTATTGTCTTAAGGGAATTCCTGCGGAAAAATTAGTATTAGCACTTCGTTCGGTTGCTGCTGGAGCATCTTGGTGGGATGAAACTGCAACAAAAGAAATTCGTTCAACATTTGCCTTCGAGCCGTCCCAGCATTCTTTAGAAAATATCGCAAAACCCTCGAATCCACTCACCCATCGGGAACAGGAAATTCTAGCACTGCTAGCAGCCGGAAAAACTAATCATCAAATAGCCGAGACGCTTTACATTACACCCGGAACAGTACGGGTGCATGTCCATGCCATTTTGCATAAGTTGGGAGTAGGCGATCGCCAGAGTGCTGTTGTTGTTGCTTTACAAAAACGGTTGCTTAAAAGCGACTTGATTGTAGAAGAGTAGTAGTCTTGTGAATCCTTGAACTATTCACACAAATATCTTAACGGTTAACAGCTTTGTCAATAAATTTTTAATTTTTGATATTGGATTTGTGATTCCCAGGTTTTACCTGGGAATCCTTATTTTCAAGCTAATTTGTTGTGGGAGTGAGGATTCAAGAATGGCAGTATTAACAATAGATAAGATTGCATAAGTGGGTTAATTAAGCGCGGCTGGTGCGCGGAGTAGCGCTTAACCCGCATATAGCGCACTGCCTTGTTTATCTGCGTACCATGAGCAGTTAATTATTCATTTTTTTGGAATGAATGCAAGAAGTCTAATGAAAGAAACGACTGACAAATCCGTTCATCTTCACAACAGGGATCAAAGGAATAGTCAATTGTCAAGAGTTATTAGGTAAGGACTAATGACTCTTGACAATTGACAAATAACTAATATGTATGCTGGTTTACTTTAGCGGAGAGAGGCATCAAAGGAGTCGCAGTACTGTGTGAGAACTGTCCCATGCTATCTAATGCTTGTAAACTCTCAAAAGCTGCCTCTCGAATCACGACTTCCTCCTCCCGACTAATTAGGAGTCGCAAGCATTCGACAACATTTTGCTGCACAGAAGAGTCAACTCGCTTCTGGGTAACTAATTTGGTGAGCTGGCGCAGGGCAATCAGACGTTTCAGGGAGTCTTTTTCTGTCAAACTAAGCAACAACCCATCCAGTTGCTCTGACTCTCGACTCCCATAAAAACTAACGATTTGCCATACCAACAAAATTAAAGTTAACAGCGTCCCCAAACCTTGCAAAATCGCACCAGCGGCAATCCAGGGACTGTTAGAGTCAACCCAAATCGCAGCTGCCATGTAAGTGCTGACGGTGGCAATACCGCCACTTGTAACTGAAGCAGCTAACCGACTGTTTGGACTGTTGAAAAATTTACGAATTTCCGACCAGCGCAATTGCCAGTCCCATCGCTGCATTGAGTAGACTAATACCATTACCCCAACGCCAACGAGAAGTGCCAACAGCAGCTTCCAGTTCCACAAAAGCATAGCAAAGACAATTGTCAGGAACCCTAAGTAGCCTCCTGGTCCTTGGAAACGCTTGAAAGTTCGCTGCTTTGGGGTGACTGTCTTGAATGGAAGCGACCAGTTAGAGAGCTGGTGGAGCAATTGCTGCCAAGAAGACGAAGCCTGTGCCACAGTGTTTACCTAATTGATTACAAGATTGCCTAATTTATCAGTTTCCCCCATATCTGGGGTGTAGTTCACAATCAATATACTCTACAAGGATACCTGGGGCAGGATCTGGCAATAGCAATTTTGGATAGCGGATTTTTAGAGTTTTGAGTTAAAAACAAAAACTAAACTCATCAACTATGAATTGACCATCAAAAGCGCTGAAGGTAACGCGGTGGATGTCATTCGCTGTTAGATATAATAACTTGCACGGGGGTAGCGCCGTGTCAGAGTTTGCAAGATTAGCTGCTGGTAGTATTGTTTGGGTTAGCAGTTGGCTGTGGCGATCGTAAGCGGAAAGCACTAGCCGCTGCGAACTTGTAACAAAGGCACTAATCCAGCTGACAGGACGCTGGAAAGTAGCTTCTAAAAATCCGCTCTTGGGCGATCCCATTAACACTGTCCCCCCCGAATTAGTCGAAAATGCTGGGTTTGAGGGTTGTATTGCTATACAATTATTAAAAATGACTCCCAAGCGCTCATACTGGCGCTCCACTGCTTCAAAACATTTTAAATATTTTAAATTTAAACAAATACAAGTAGGTACAGCCGCCGCTTCGTCTTCAACATCTTTTTGATTTTGACTTCGCGAAGCTGAATCTACAATTTCTTTTTCGATATTAATGTTGCTAAGAGAAAATTTAGGTTCTTCAAACTTTGCTACTGTACTTGATTGAAGAGTAGCCTCCTTTATCATAATGCCCCACTTTACCATTGCCTAAAGAATAATCACATGAATAACTACATTAACAGCTATTTTCTTGCTGCCAAACTAGAGTTAATAGCTAATATTAATGAGCGTTTTCAATATTTTTGTCGCTCAAAATTATTGGAAATATTTATGATAGAGTATCATAAAAAATTAGTCTATCACCTCATCCAAAAGTTATAGGCTTTATCACGATAAAACCTTTATTAATATTAGTTGCAAGCCAAAAGAATTGTATAATATAAAAAAAAGATCACAAAATCTTTACAACTGAGCCAGTGGTTTCACATCTACTTAATCAAACGAAGGTGAGAAGTTATGGAGTTCTCTGATCGCCGATGATAAGAACAGTGGGAAGTTTGAAATCTACAGGTAAATGCTAGGCACAAATAACAGTTGCGTAATCTGCGCCTAGCAATCACAACAGAAAACAAAAAACACATATGTTTCAGCCATTAGGATTTGAGCAACGCTCCGTGAATACTTCACTAGGCAGAATGGTGTACTATACCGCTGTAGGCTCACCTTATCAGGATGATATAACTGCCAGCACAGAGAAGGAAACTTTAGTGTTTCTACATGCCTTTGGTGGTGGTTCTTCTGGGTATGAGTGGTCGAAAGTTTATCCTGCCTTTGCTGCTGAATATCAAGTAATTGCACCGGATTTGATAGGTTGGGGTAGATCTGAGCATCCAGCACGGAATTATAAGATTGACGATTATTTGACGACGATTCGCGAGTTTTTAGAGCAAACTTGTACAAAACCGGTGACAGTAATCGCTTCTTCACTGACAGCTGCATTTACAATTCGAGTAGCGATCGCCCATCCTAATTTATTCAAGTCACTAATTCTCACCTTACCCGCCGGACTCTCTGACTTTGGCGAAGACTATTCCCGTAGCTTTTTTGCCCAGCTAGTCAGCGTTCCCATTGTTGACCGTTTGCTGTATAGTACGGGAATTGCCACCAAAGACGGTATTCGCAGTTTCTTAGAGCAACGGCAATTTGCCGAGTCCAGTCGCGTGTACGCAGAAATTGTAGACGCTTACCTCGAATCAGCGCGTCAGCCAAATGCTGAATATGCGGCGCTGTCTTTTGTACGCGGCGACTTGTGCTTTGATTTGTCTCTTTATATTCAACAATTGACAACTCCGACGGCGGTGATTTGGGGACAAAAGTCGCAATTTACTGGTCCGGAGATTGGTCGCCGTCTCGCCGATCTGAATCCGCAAGCGATCCGAGTTTTTCAAGAGTTGCAAAATGTGGGATTAACGCCGCAGTTAGAATTACCGGCGGTGACAATTGGTTTAATTCGGCGATTTTTGCCTTTGTTGAGTAGCTGATAAATATAGCGGTTTTCACTTGTGTCAAATACAGGCTATCGTAGGGGCAAAAGCAATGCTGTGCCCAAAAGCATGTATCGCCATGTATTGCATCCGACTGAGAAGCGCTATATTACCCAACAGCCTAGAAGCTTGGGAGCAACGCGGGCACACAAACATAGCCCACCTGCATCGGCTATATATTAGAC
>CAXTNZ010000055.1:0-30035 GCA_964245695.1 uncultured bacterium
CAAGCGGATTATCGTCCTGGGCTACATTGTGCGCGGACCGTTAGGTGGCATGGCTTGGAGCGATTTGCACTACCTGATGGGTCTTGCCAGCCTAGGACATGATGTCTATTTCGTTGAGGACAGTGACGATTACCCCTCGTGCTATGACCCGGTTAAAGGTATTATGGATACCGATCCGACCTACGGGCTGGAATTTGCAACGCGTATCTTTAAAAAAGTCGGATTGGGCGAGGCTTGGGCATACTACGATGCTCACACATCCTGCTGGCATGGACCTTGTGCTAATGATATCCTGAGCATCTGCAAAACTGCGGATATAATTTTGAACCTCGCCGGCGTGAATCCCCTACGTCCTTGGTTGATGGAAATTCCAGCACGGGCATTTATCGACAAAGATCCAGTATTCACGCAGATCCGACATCTTACGGATTCATTTGCATTAAACAGAGCAAAGCAACATACAGCTTTCTTTTCATTCGGGGAAAATATCGAGAGCGATCGCTCTACTATCCCCAAAGACGGACTACCTTGGCAAGCTACCCGCCATCCAATTTTTTTAGATGCTTGGTCTGCCACACCAGGACACAACCAAGGAAAGTTTACCACAGTCATGCTATGGGACAGTTACCCAGCACGCGAATATAATGGGCAGCACTACGGCATGAAGTCCGATTCTTTTACACCTTACTTAGATTTACCAGAAAAGACCGGAGACATCTTTGATTTAGCGATCGGTAGCGAAACTGCACCACGCGCACTACTTTCTAGTAAAGGCTGGACAATACGAGATCCCCACGAGCCAACACTTGACCCTTGGACGTATCAGCGCTACATCCAACAATCCAAAGCAGAATTCAGCATCGCCAAACATGGTTACGTAGTTAGCCGCAGCGGTTGGTTCAGCGAACGAAGCGCTGCTTACCTCGCCAGTGGTCGCCCCGTACTCGTCCAGGAAACCGGCTTTTCCGACTGGTTACAGACAGGATCTGGCATCATTCCATTTAGCACGCTGGAGGAAGCACTCGCCGGAATAGAAGAAATTAACAGTCGCTACGAGTTTCACGCTTCAGCGGCTAGAGAAATTGCCCAAGAGTATTTTGATGCTCGTAAAGTGCTAACCCAACTCCTTGAGCGGATAAATTAAGGAGGAAAATCACCCATGACTAACTTTGCTCCCACAATCAGCGTTATTATCTGCACATACAACAGACACTCACTCCTCCAAAGGGCAGTTAACTCTGTTTTGCAGCAAGATGAGAAAGACTTTGAAATCATCATCGTTGACGATGGCAGTGATGAACCTGTAGAGACGTTACATGTAACGTCTCTACATGGGGTATCTGTGCGTCTTTACCGAACCGTGCATCGTGGTGTAGGCACTGCACGCTCTGTTGGCTTGAACGCTGCACGAGGGATATTCGTTGCCTACTGTGATGATGACGACGAATGGAAACCGAACCACTTAAGTACTCTTTTGCAGTACCTGATAGAAAACCCCGATGTCAGCCTTGTGTACGGTGACTCCCAATGGGTGCAAGCAGAAGTTTCACCGTCCCCAGTTGCTTACTCATTTGACTATGACGGTACACTTCTAAGTTATGGAAATTACATCTTTGCCAGTGATGTCATGCATCGAAAAAGCGCCGCACTTGAGGTGGGAGGCTTTGACTCATCGCTGCAAGCATATGAAGACTGGGATTTGTGGCTGCGAATGAGCCAGAAGCATTTACTCCGGCATATTCCAGTGGTTATTGGCTCTCACCACTGGCATGAGGGTTGTGTATCAGGGGGCGATAATTGGCAAGAATGGCAACGAGTTTATTCAAGTCACCAGCACAGATTAGTTAAAGCGGGTGCTACGGCTCAACACGATTTAATCCCAAATGCAGCGCCAATTGCCCGTTTCGATGGCAACACTTGGCAGCCAGGACGCAGGGAACTAATTTGGCACTCGATACTTCGTCCCCATGAAGGCTATGGCTCCGTTGGGCGACAGCTGATTAAAGCAGTCGAGCGTCAAGGTATTGATATTATAATTGCGCCGACAAAAAATCAACCTCTAAGAGACTTTGAACGTTTTTATCAGCCCCTAGATTCCTGGAACAAACTAGGCTTTTACTACCACTATGCAGTTTGTCCCAGCGTGCTTTTATGCGAACGAATTATTAATTATTGCATGTGGGAGTCTACTTTGGTTCCCAAAGATTTTGTTGAGGAAATCAACAAATCTGTGACATTACAGTATGTCCCCTGTCAGCAGAATTTGGAAAGCTTTTTAGAATGTGGTGTGCGCGTTCCGATTAAGGTTTTGCACCACGGAGTTGATGCCGAACAATTTCCGTTACTTAATCGACCTGCGTCAGAAACCTTTACTTTTGGAAGCTTTGGTGACTTCAGCCCCAGGAAGGGAATAGATGTGCTACTGCGGGCATTTCAAGACGAATTTTCCCCTAAAGAACCTGTGCGGTTGCTGATGAAAAGTACTTCACCAGCGGCAGCATACAACGTAAACGATCCGCGCATAACATTTATTTCCGGCTTTATGAATCAAGCGGCGTTATTAAAGTTTTTGCAGTGCATGAATGTATTCGTTCTACCTTCCCGTGGAGAAGGATTTGGTCTTTGCGGTTTAGAGGCAATGTCTACCGGGTTGCCACTAATTGCCACAAACTGGAGTGGTCCATCCGAATACCTCGATCCCGATGATAGCTTTCCCCTAGAGTATCGCCTGGTAGACGCACAGGGAATCGAATCAAATCGCGTTCGCTACTTCGGTGAGTGGGCAGAACCTGACTACGAACACCTCCGCACAATCATGCGCTGGCTGTACGAACACCCGCAACAAGCTGCTCTGGCGGGACAAAAAGCAGCAGAGCGAGTCCACGCAAAGTGGAGGTGGGAGCGCGTAGCAATGCAGATGTGTGTAGATTTTGACTTTATACCTAGTTAATAACCGAGAAGAAAAGATCCAGAATTCCGAATATTTAACTCCTAACTCCTGTACAGACGCGATTAATCGCGTCTCTACTCCTAACTCCTGACTCATTATTTATTGGTATAAGATATGTCTATTGCAAAAGTTACAGTTGCCATTCCCACTTACAATCGAGCCGAGTTACTCGCTGGCTGTATCGAAAGTGTTTTAGGGCAGGACTATCCAAACTTACAGTTGTTGGTGTTGGACAACGCCTCACAGGATGATACTGAGGAGGTTGTGCGATCGCTCTCTAAACAAGACCAACGAATCGCATACATCAGGCAGGAAACTAATCTTGGTTTTGTGAGAAATTGGATTAGCACCATAGAATTGAATAAAAGTCAATATCTAACTATAGTACCCGACGATGATTTGCTTCTCCCTGGCTTCATCAGCGAATCTGTCCAAGCCTTGGACGAGCATCCCAGCGCCGGGTTTTCGTTAACGTTGCCAAAGTTCATGGACAACAATGGCGCTATACTCAACCAAAAACACGATGCTGGAGATATGCCAGATGGTCTAATCAACGGTCTGGACTACATTGATCTGTGCATCGCTTGGCGCGGGAGCTCGATATACACTGCCACCACTATGATGCGGGCAGCGGCTTTGGCAGAAGTCGGTTCGTTCGACAGCCCCCACTCCTGGAACACGATTGACTCTAATTTGTCCTTTCGTTTGGCGTCGCGCTTTGATATTGTTTTCCTGAGGAAGGAACTTGCCCAGATCCGCGTTCATCCCGGACAGCTATCAGATAACCCCTGGCAGAGGTTTGCTGTAATGGCAGAGTCCATTGACGCGATCGCTTATCTCCTAAAATCTGAACGTGCTGCCGATCCAGTTTATCGTCAGGAACTTGCAGAGCGCCTGCTAGCTTTAAACGCACGAAAAAGTGAGTCGATACACCACCTTGTACCAAAACTATATTGGTCTTGGACAGAACGATTAGATTTGGCAATACACGAGCTAAAAAGGCTGATTCCACCAGGAGACACCTTCATTTTAGTTGACCAGGATCAGTGGGGAGGTCAGATCCTCGCAGATCGCCATGCCATCCCTTTCATCGAACGAGATGGGCAATATTGGGGACCACCAGCAGATGACGAAACGGCAATTCAGGAACTAGAGCGAGCGCGTCTCACTAAAGCTAGCTTTATTGTTTTTGGGTGGACAGCGTTCTGGTGGCTGTATAATTATCACAAGCTGCATAGCTACCTGCGCTCAAATTTTCGCTGTGTACTGAAAAATAGCCGTTTAGTCGCTTTTGACCTGCTAGGGGCGGTATGACCTGGCATACTTTGCAATACGTAATCAGTGTAATCCCTGCTGCTACCACTCAGCAAGAAGCATCACAAAGACCGATCCAAGTTACAAGTTCAGGTGTTTTTCTATCCACGACTATTTGACTTTGAATTCCTGTTTTGCTCATGAAACGCTTAATATGGCTTGATATCACCAAGGGTGTGGCAATTTTGTGGATCGTTTATTTTCACCTGTTTAAAACTTACAGGGAAACGCCTTCTGTGTGGGCGCCAGACTTTGTTGCTAAAATAGCGGGTTCCCAAGGATGGGATGGACTTGGGACTAGCATCGTGACACTGGGTAAGGTTGTTGCAATTGCTGTTTCGACACTTGGATTTCACGCGGTCGGCTTGTTTCTAATTACTAGTGGATTTTCTCTTTTTCAATCTACCCAAAGGAAAGCACAGCAAGCAGCAGTCTCCTGGCGTGCTTGGTATGGGCGGCGTCTTCTGCGGCTCTATCCCATGTATTGGGTCGCCCATCTTGTCTATCTCTTGTCGCCTGGTGTGGCACGCCTGGAACCAACTGATTGGCGCTTGCTAATTAGTCTGACGGGATTTCGTTTTATCAATATCGAGTCTAATTTTTATTATCTCAACGCAGCCTGGTGGTATTTCTCCCTACTCATCCAACTGTATCTTCTTTTTCCAGTGCTATTTCTCATCCTGCGTCGCACAAAACCGTGGCTTTTTTTCATCGGGTGTTGTTTGGTGGGTGGCTTAACCAGAAATCTGCTCTTAAACGTTTTCCCGCAACATGGCTACTGGGTTGTCGGCGGGTGCGATTTGAGCCGCTTACCCGAATTTGCCTTTGGTATGGTTCTGGGGAAATGGTATTGCGAAAACCCCAGGGTTATTGAAAAATTTCTCCTTCAAGGCTGGGGTCTGTTGCTCGGACTTATTTTCTACCCGATCGCCTTATGGTTTTATCGTGATAACTATACTTATGTCGCGGTTGATCTGCTCACCGCACTGTGTTGCTTTTTAGTAGTGACTGGTGTAAGTGCCATTTTGGGGCGGGTGCGGTGGTTGGCTTTAATGCTTGGTTATGTAGGCGCTTATTCTTATGGAATTTATCTGGTACACCAACCTTATATGATTTTTCTAGGCGAACAAATTAAAAATCAACCTGCGATCGTCTTCGGATTGATAGCGTTAGCGGCTTTGGCTGCGGTCAGCCTCTGGGGAATTTTACTTGAGCAGGCAACTAACTATCTTCTTAATCAGGCGATCCTCAAACCAAGAAAGCAAATATTGTAAGCGATCGCGCATCTAAGTTGAATCAGGGGGTAACTTGTCATCGAATAACAGAAAAAAATTAAACATAAAAGCGAAGCAATTATTGCAAGTTAAAAGTATGTCGGCTGACTACTGTGACATCGTCAAGCCAAATTAAGACTGCAAATATACGCTGGTCAAGTATTCATGAGCTGGAAGTATGGAAAAGGTAAATTTAAGGGCGCAGGTCGTGTACTTGCCTGGTCGGGATTTATCCTGGCTCTAGGCGCTGGTGGCTGGCAAACCTATTCTCTAGTTCGGAATCGACCTGGCGAGCCAGTAGCAGTACGTATGCTGACTGTGAAGCGAGACAATGTTGAAACTACAATCAACGAGAGCGGTACTGTTGAACTGCGCGAACAGCGAATTCTCAAGTCTCCTACACAGGGTGCAGTGGATCGGGTACTGGTAAAGCCAAATGATCAGGTCAAGTCTGGTCAAGTGCTACTCACCCTGCGCTACCCTGAGCGAAAAATTGCTCTTGCTAACCAGCAGTTGCAGGTTCAACAAGAGGAACTCAATTTAGCACGTACTCGCCAGAAAATTATCGAAGCTGAGGCGAAGCTAAAAACCGAGGAACGGAAACTCCGGAAGCTTACTCCCTTGGCGCGAGAAGGAGCTATTGCTCAACAACTACTCCAGGAGCAGGAAGACGCAGTGCGGACATCTCAGGCTAGCTTGCGAGATACTCAAGCAGAGGCTGGTATAGCCGCCCTGAGAATTCGCAGCCTACAGCTACAGCGCCAAGGTATTGAGCAGCAACTTCAAGACACTGTGGTAACTGCACCGCTTAATGGCACAGTTTTAGGTGTAAATGTCAAGGATGGTGATGGGGTCGAGTTCCGTACCAACCTGCTCACTCTAGGCGACCCCAAGCAAGTAATGGTGAAGCTCCAGCTTTCTACTCTTAATGCTGCCCAAGTCCGGGTTAACCAAGTTGCCCGCGTTAGTGCGATCGGACCGAACCCACAAACGTTTACTGGAAGTGTGCAAAGCTTGTATCCTCAGGCACTCGCACCTGAAGAAGCTCAAAAACAAGAAGGTGGTAGCCAAAGCCAATCCGATCAAACGACAGTACCCGCAACGGTGCGCCTTAATACTCCTACTCGCACGCTACTACCTGGTAGTCGGGTAAATGTCGAGATTATTTTAGAGCAACGACAAAAGGTGATAGTGTTGACAACAGAAGCTATTCAACGCTCAGAAGCACATCCGTTTGTTTGGATTAAAGATAGTCAAAATCAAGCCCAGAAACGAAAGATTAACCTAGGGTTAGAGGGATTGGTGAAAGTAGAAATTACCTCTGGTTTGGCTGCTGGCGATCAAGTAATAGTGCCGCCTGTCGATTCACCACTAAAGCCAGGGATGCCAGTCACTCCCGAAACTAATCCCGAAGCGAAATCATCCCCTAATAAGTGAACCGTATATACCGCTCTTGCAGATGCATTTTTTAATAAGAAGGATTTGTTATCAATAAATTGAGAAAGAATTGTATTTAATTAGAGTTGTTAATATAAATTGAGTTGTGATTTTTACCAGCAGTCTACCAACATTGAAAATAAGCTCAATCAGAAATCCCATTCGGTCATCAAATACATAAAATAAGCTTTTTGTCCCTCTTTATCTGCCAGATCTAGATTTAGTCTGCTATCTACCGTATTTATGTTATGGGTCTTTCACCTTTCGATTTACTGAATATCACCTTTCACTCTTTGGGTAGAAACCCTTTGCGTTCTTCCCTGACGACTTTAGGAGTTTTTATGGGTGTGGCTGCTGTTAGCGCTACGCTTCAGGTTGGTAATATCAGCCGAGCAGTGATTGCTCAACAACTGGCAAAGCGAGGTGCGCCTCAAGTCTCAGTATACCCAAACTGGGATGGTGGTAAGGCAAGCCTACTCAAGTCGGAAGACATGGAATTTTTGCGACAAAGGCTGGTGAACTTACGAGCGATCGCTGCTTTTAATTGGGCAGGTCCGACTTCAACTGTATATCAGGATAAAGAGTCTACTCCACCCATGTCACCTGTTTCCCAAGAATTTTTTCTGACTTCAGGAAAATCATTGGTGTCGGGACGGACGTTTACTGCTGAAGATTTTGCCCGCTACCGACCGGTGGTGGTAGTCGATGAATTGCTGGCAAAACAACTTTTTCAAGGGCAGGAGCCTGTGGGTTTGATGATTTATGCTGGGCGCAGACCCTATGTAGTCGTGGGGGTAGTGGCGACTATTATAGATGAAAAAGCACCACCCACAGGTCAATTGTATGTGCCGATGTCTGTTTACAATGCTCTGACGGGTAAACGCGACATTGGTAGCATCCAACTGCGCCCCGACAAACTCGAAAATGTGGAAGACTTAAGCCACCAAGCTGAACAACTGCTGCTACAGCGATTCCCCGGTCAAAAATTTATGTTTTGGAACAATGTATCAGACATCATACAGCAGCAAAAAACCCTGGAGATGGCTTCACAGGGACTGACAGTGGTGGGAGCGATCGCTCTGCTGGTTGGCGGTGTCGGGATTGCGAATATTATGATCGCTTCAGTGACGGAACGAACCGGTGAAATTGGTTTGAGACGGGCGCTGGGAGCAACTCAGCAGGAAATTATGTCGCAGTTTCTTCTGGAAGCTGCGCTTTTGAGTTTAATCGGAGGAGCAGTCGGTCTTGGGGTAGTGCATGGATTGACAATTGTAATCACAGATGCATTTAAATTGCCTTATGAGTTTGACAGCTCTATCGCAGCGCTGGCGCTGGGATCGGCTTTATTGGTGGGCGTAGGGGCTGGTTTACCCCCGGCTTTGCGAGCTAGCCAGCTTGACCCGGTGAAAGCCCTACGCTCAGAGTGATAGTAAATATGTACATTAACTAATTATTTGTCAATTTAACAAAATACTGTCATATCATTTCAAAATCTCTAAAACCCTGTCATATCAAATCCGGGTAAATGCACGATGTCGCTATGTATCCTACGCAGTGTTCCTGCTTTTGTGTTATAAACATAAACTCCCACAGTCCACCACAGTTTTCTGGAGGACAAGCACGTTTACCACCGATACATTCTGGATAAAAGCAATTTGATTGTGGAGTGAGAATTGCTTCAACTCGAATTTGATCCTGTACTACTGCGATGCCTAGGTTGGGCTGCGCTTACGCGGTACTTGATATTGAGTGAGTGCCTTACTGTTGCTCTATCAAACAATTGTCGATAGCTGTTTTGCAAAATAGGCGTAGTAGAGTCCGTAACGGGGTAAGACATGATCGCCCTCAAAGCGAATTAATCCCAAACTTTCAAGCTTGTAAGTGTCAATAGGATTAAGAGAAATACCTTGCTTTGCTGCCAGAATTTCAGCATAAGTCTTTGCCAGTCTAGGATTTTCTTGCAGTTTGATCAACTGTCGCCATAAATGATCGCGGTAGATGCCACCATTGGCGATCGCATCCTCTATTATTTCTTGCAGGGTCATTTCTTGAGAGCAAAGATAGTACAAACTAATCTGAATTAGTGCTGGATGTCCTCCTACTAGTGACATCAGTTTGACAAAATCTTTAGCTTTAAATGAGTTTAAACCATACCGCCTAGCTAAATCTTCTACTTGTGCTTGAGTAAAATCATTTAGACGAATAGGTAGACCAATATTAAAAGGAGAGAGGTTAATATCCATAGAGATGTACTCTTCGGTTGAGTAAACCATTACTAACCTCAGCTTTTGCCACTTAGGATTGTGTCGTGCTTCCTCACACCATGACCGCAACAAAGCAAAAAAATCTTGGCAAATGTGAGGATATTCAAAAAAACGGTCAACTTCATTCAACACTAAAACCACTGGGCTTTGACATTGTTCGAGCAAATAGTTTTCTAAATAGAAGCCGCTACTCAAGTTGTAGCCAATTTCTTCATTCCACTTTTCCTTGAGGTTGGGGTCTATACCTAATTGAGTTGCAATTTTCCAGCAAAGACGACGCAACAGTTTATTTAAATCAGTTAGACACTCACTATCGAATTGGTAGCAATTCAGATTTACAGTCTGATACCCAAGTTTCTGTGCAAAGGCACAAAGCCGCAACACAAGAGAACTTTTACCCATCTGTTTGGGAGACCTAATCCGAATCACGCAGCCACTAGCAGTTACTTCTCGATAAACCTTTCTCTCTAGTGGAGGACGTTCAATATAAAAGTGAGAATCTAGAGGTACGGGACCATCCGGGTATGACCAAAGATTTTCTATCTGTTCAGTTTGTGTGTGATCTTCTTCGACAAATGAGGTTAATTCGGAACGTTGAGATAAATCTTCTTGTATATTTGCAATAGGCAAGAACTCAGATGTTTCAGTCTCATTTGCTTTGTTGACGATGGTGTAGTCTTCGCTGTGTAATTCTAGATTAAAAGCGCTAAAGCAGAGTTTTACAGTTTTTTGGTCTACACTTTCACTTAAAGACCATAATTTACTTAAAGTTCTAGTAGAAACATTAATGCGCGAGCTTATTTCTTCTAAACTCAAGTGTTCGCCTTTATTTTCTACTATCTCTACAGAAAGAATTGCTGATTGTAACCGTTTAATTCCTGTGGAAGTTAGTATAACTCCTCTTTTGCGTTTAGTTTTATACATTGCTCTTCCGGGTATTTATTACATACGAGTATCGCCAGTAACAGTTTTTTCTAAGTATTTAAATTAGAATATAGTGTAGCAATTTTTGATACACTATTATTTCATTTTTTCTTAGAATCCATTGGAACTCTAATAAATTAAACTACACTATATTAGCTTGATAGTAAACACTGACATCAATTATCTACTTTTACCGCTTTTCTTACTTTTCCTACTTTTTCACTCGGTGTTTTGATGGTTGTCTTGCAAAAACTCTCTGAAGAAATGAAGACCTTGTATTTACCTGAATTTGTACAAATGTGATTCAAGAAATAATGTAATATTTTAAACTTGTATAATTTATGACTTTTTTGTTGGTGTGTTGCAAAAATATTATCGCTTTAGTAGAACTCTAAATACTGAGTATTAATAGTTTTGTAACTACTTGTAATCAAGACTTGGTTGAAAACTTGGCAAAAATTATGCACAAGCAAAGTCCAAAGATATACGACTAGATGATGTATGAGTTAGTGGCAATTTATACTTATTTTTAAGACAAGCAATGCAGAACTTATCTAACAGATGTATTCTGATTACTAGCTCCTACCAAGAAAAGAGAGGATTTTCTAACTGTCTTGATACCCATTGAGGAGTGAAAACACTCCGGTAAATCGGATTTTTAACTCTAAGATAGCCGTTATAATTTTCCACCAAACCAGATAGCAACAGTTCTGTCTGTTCTTCACTATTATCGGCTGGTATCAAGTTCTCTATCGGGTTCCTATTCCTTAGTTCCTCTACTTGTAACACCCGTTGATAAATGTTTAATAACTTTCCTGCTTTGTATTCGTCAAAAAGTAAGCGATCTCTTATGGTACGGAGATGTTGAGGTTCATCTTGGAATTCCCAATGTTGAATAATGCGCGATCGCACCAATTGTTCTACCCAATATCCTTCAGCACCATTCGGTATGGTAATCGTTCCTTTATAAGTTTCTAAGGCAACTTGCACAACTAACTGACAAAGCTTTTGGGTGAGAAACGGCTGTCCTCTTGTCCAATGAATAATATGCTGCAATATTACTTGTGGCTGGCTAACTACTTCTTCTAAGCCTTCAAGTAGGGGCATAGTTTCATGTAATTGAAAGTTACATAACTTAATTACTTGACCAATGTTAAAGGGCGTTCGATGTCGATCAACAATTAGGTTAAATGGACTGGCTACACCAAACAAAGCAAAACCCAAGCGTTGAAAACTTGGGTTGTGTGCTTGCTGCTTATAACAGTAACGAATCCATATAAAAAAATCGTTGAGCGGGAAATTCAAACTTAGCAGGCTATTAATATTATCCATAAAGATGAAAATACGATTATTTTGAACTTCTCTCAGCAACACCTGTTCAACAAATTGATACAGTCGTTGTACAGGGTCAAGCTCTGATTGTTGCTCCCACCAACTCCCAAAGTTGACCCGTTCTGTCAGATTTAACTTGTGAAACAAGCTGAAAATAATGCCCTTATACCATTGTATAGGTGTAATTTGATTACTACCTAATAGGACTGAATCCAGATAAACACATATATAATTTTCTTTTTCTAAGCGATGAATAGTCCGGTGTAGTAGAGATGATTTACCTGTTTGGTGGCAGTTGAAGACGTAACAAAAATCTCCTGTTTTTAATCCAGTATAAAGTTGTTCGTCTGCTTGACGGACAATATATGTAGAGTCATCATACTTCAGGCTACCACCGACTTGATATCTCATGTTCAAGTCACTTATTATAAATAAAGATACTTCTACTTTTGTAACCGATACTTTTATCTAAATACAACATTACTCTGATATAATTTCACTATCATTTATATTATTTTTACTATTATCTAAATTTAAATTTAAACTTTCTTAAATGTCTTATTTTTATTTTATTTTATTTCTTTAACTGTTTTTTCTTTCCTCGTATTCTCTGATAGCGTCTTTAAGTAATATTGCCAAAAAAAGGTCATCTTAAGATTTGATTTTACGTTGTGTGTAGGATTCTCAAACACCTCTGCCATAAGCATTCCAGTTTTTATAGTTTTCCAGCTTGAATTTTTCGAGAAGTCTTACTTTTCCTCTTAAGTTTCAAAAGGCTTGCTCACAAAGGATTAGAGAAAAAGCACGTCAGATAAAGTAAAGTAATTCAAATCGGGTGCGAAAGATGACAAATCATCTTGAACTGGTGGAGAAAAATTTTGCAACTTGTGAATTGAGCGATAACTTCTCTGCGAGACGCTACGCGTAGCTTGCTTCCCCGTAGGGGTACGTTAAGCTTCTCTACGAGACGCTCCGCGTAGCTTGCTTCCCCGTTCGCGGAGCGTTCTCTAGGAAAGGGGTACGCTAACGCCGATTGAATGAGCGTGCAACGTCGATAGGTAAAGCTCTAAGTCAAGGATGACGCAATTAGTTGAAAATATGGTGCTAAAGTCTTACCCATTTCAATATCTTTGGGTTTTTGTTATAGCGGTAGGTTAAGCCCTCTTTAGTAGTGATGGATTGGCCTTTGCTTGCCTTACTTCTAATGGTACCAATTGAATAGTTTGCTAACATCTGCATTTCCTGATGAGAAAGCCCTTCGATTGTGTCTATTTCTACTGCTCTTTCTGGTTGAATTTGGGATTCTTTGTTGGAAAAATCATCTATTTTGATTTCAGCTTTTTGGGTAGGACTGATGACAATTTCTTTTGCTTTTTGAAGCCGATAATCCTGAACGGTTAAAAGTTGCCAACTGGAATCTTGTGAAAGCTCCAAAACCCATTGATGATAATCAAACAGGCTTTCCCGATGCCCAACACTGATAAAAGTTGTTTGAGTTGATTGTAACTGTTGATATAAACTTCCTTCATTTTTCAAATCTAAGGCACTGGTTGCTTCATCTAATATAGTGAAGCTAGGATGAGTAACTAACAGTCGTGCGAACGCAAGGCGTTGTTGTTCTCCCAACGATAATATATTCTCCCAAGGAACTTCTGTATCAAAGCCATCGACTCGACTTAGCAAATTTTGTAAGTTGACTTGTTGCAAAATTTCTTTGAGTTCTCGATCGCTCATTTGACGATTTGTATTAGGATAGAGTAACTGTTCGCGTAAAGTTCCCAAAATTATGTAAGGACGTTGGGGCAAAAACAACACTTCTTCTAAGGGAGGTCGCATCAAACGACCAGTCCCCGCATTCCACAAACCAGCGATCGCTCTCAACAAAGAACTTTTACCTCGACCACTGGGTCCAACAATCAATAAACCTTCTCCACGTTGAACAGACAATGACAAAGCTTAGACGATCACCTGCTCATAGTTTGGTGTTTGTAAGGTGACATTCTCAAAAGCAAAATAGTTTTCTTCTATTATTTTAATAGTACTTACATTCTCAGGTTGTTTAGTGACTTCTTCTAACGCATCTGAAAACTCAGTTAAACGCTCAACGTAACTAGAAAAATTTCCAGAAATAGCAAATTCACTTATTAATTCTCCCAGAGCAGTAGCAAACAGATAGCTAGCTAAAGTAGCTTGTCCAACTTGTCCAAAATCAATTTCATTACTAATATATAAAGGTGCGAGTAATAACAACGTAAAAAATTCGATAGCAGACTGATACCCTCTGTTAAAAATTTCGTTATTTCTCTCCCAATTAATTTTACGTATCGCACTTTTTAGGATATTACTAAATCTTCGTTGAATTATATTTGATTCTTGATTTTCTCCTCGAAAAAAAGCTATCGATTCGGCATGATTCCGAACATGAGTCAGTGCATAATTGTAGTCGGCTTTAGATTCAAGTTCCTCTTGATTAATTTTATTTAATTCTTGATTCAAGTAAACAGCAATCAAATTGCCTAGAATCGTATAAATTAGCAAAGCAATAGCGACCTTTGGGAAAATTGACCAGAGAATTATTAAAAAAGTCGTCATTTGCAGTACTTTTTCTAGGAAAGTAGCTGAAAAACTGAGGGCATTACTAGTAATAGGTTCAATTTCTTGGGATAAACGTTGATCTGGATTATCAATATCAGCTTTAAAATTAATTTGATAATAAGCACGATTGGTCAAATATTTATCTAAAATCCGATTATTGAGCCATTGGTACCAATCAAGAGCGATTTGTTTTCTAAGAAATTTAGAAAATCCAACTAAGAGGGTTACGCAGACAAGCCCAACAGCATAAAGCCACACTATGTTAATGAACTTAGAATAATCTTTTTCTTGAATAATTATATCGATCAAATAACGATTAACGAAACTATTAAAAGCAGTTATACCTACAACTGCGATTATTAATAATATCAGGAGAATAAGCATTCCCCATGCACGAATCACATCTGAGAATGCTCTTTCCCCTGGCTTTGTTGGATACCAGTAAGGCCCTGCGATCGCCTGTACATTCTTCCAAAATCGAGTAAAAGTTGAAAAAGTATTCGTTAAGGGTTGAGGTTGAACAACTTGGGTTGGCATATTTTAGAAATAAACTGAAATCTTTTATAATCAGATTTAATACTTTTTAGTGCTGAATAACAAGTAATAAGTACCGAGTAAGAAATTACATATAGCACTCGATACTCAGAAGCATGTTTGCACTTAGATATTTGCTTGTGCTGGCTCGACTTCATCCATTTTTAGGTTTAGGCAATCGCATTATCTACAGGATGCAGGCTAAATCAGAACTTTGTTGAATAGAGGCTGTAGTGGTGTGTGGTCGCGGCTCACCAAGAATTCTGGTCTGGGTTGCCCTTTGAAGCTTGGTATATTGTTGACGCTATTATAAGTGATAATTAGGAGCCTGCGATCGTAGGGAGAAATGTTGGGTGCTGATCCGTGTACTAAATTACAGTGAAAGAAAAGGACAGAGCCTAAAGGGCCTTTTGGTGCGACGATACCTTTTTCAATAGCTAGTTTGGCGATCGTTTCTTTTCCAAGAGAGTACTTAAGAGCAGCACTAACATTAGACTTCCAGTCATTTTTTTGGTCATTAACTTCAGATGACTCTATTTGTCCTAAGTGAACAAGGCTCTCTTTGTGAGAACCTGGAATGAAATACATAGGCCCGTTAAACTCATTACATTCATCCAAGAAAACAGCAACATTCAATGCTTTAGGGGATGGCATACCATCTTCTTGATCCCAAAATACAAAGTCTTGATGCCACGGCCATATATCTCCTCCAAAAGCTGCTTTAAAGTTGATTTTAAATTGGTAGACATATACATCGCTATTGAGAATTTCACGGGCAGATGTTAGGAGGCTAGGGTGTCGAGTCAAGGAATCGAAAATTTCCGTGGTGGTGTGGCATCCATGAAGAGCGCGCACTGTTTTGTTATCCTTTTCTAAAATCCGTCCTGGTATATCTTTTACTATCAAATCCTCAACAGCAGCGTGCATTGCCTCAACTTCTTTTGTTGAGAAAAGCTCTGGGATAAATAGTAGCCCATTTTTTCTATAATATTCTATTTGCTCTTTGTTTAATTTCATGGTTTTCTCCTTTTGATTGGTATAGAACATAACTAGTATTTTGATGCTTAAAATCAACTAATCACTAATAGAAACTTGTGTTGATTAACACTGAGTCAGGCGATCGCTCTTTCACAGTAGAATGCTCCTTATGAGCAGAATCTGGCGATCAAAAGAAGGTTCATACCCCGTCACCCATAGTTTCCTGTGCTTCTTCGATACAAGCTTTCAACTGTTTGGCTAATGTCTGAACATGGGGTTGAGTCATCATCGTGACATGGTTGCCAGGGACAAAATGGATATCCACCGGCTCGGAAGAAAACTTGCTCCAGCCCCTGGTCGAATCCTGCAAAATCTCAGAAAGGACTTCATTATTAGACTCCTCGGTTGCGGAAGTTTCGCTGGCCCGCAACAAGGTAATTCGGATTGGATAAACCTGTTGTGGCACATAATTAACTAGAGAGTTAGCTTTGAGTAATTGCACCATATTATTAAGCTGCGTAATTTCATCATCTGGAGGCAAGATATCAGCATTTTTTAATCGTTCTAGAACGTATTTCAGTTGATCCTCCCAAACCAAACATTGAAGAATATCGTCAGAAATATCTAGTTTTTTTGCGTAAATAATTTCGATTGCGCCTGCCAATTGAGCTAGCCATTTAGCATTATCCCAATCAAATCCTTCGGGCTTTTCCTGATAAAAAGGTGCTGAAGTATCAAGAATGGCAACTAAAGAAACCTTATGTCCTTTGCGAAGTAACTGCTGCGCCATTTCAAAGGCTAATTTACCGCCAAAAGAATGCCCTGCCAAAAAATAAGGCCCCTGCGGTTGAACAACCTCTAGTTCTTGAATGTACTGGGCTGCCATATCCTCAACTTTGGTAAGGGCTACCGATCCTCCAGAAAGAGCATTTGCTTGGAAACTGTAAAATGGTTGGTCTGAACCTAGACAACGGGCTAAGTCATATAAGTAGAAAGGAGTACCAGCAGCTCCTGGAAGGCAAAACAAAGGTGGCTTGGAACCGTTCGGCTGAATTGCTACTAAGGAAGACCAAATTGAGGAATCCGAATCTGCTTGCACAATAGTTGCCAACTGTTCAATAGTTGGATTTTGGTAAAGGCTTGCTATAGGAATATCTTTACCAAACTGCTGTTTAATTTGAGCCATTAAGTAAGGAGTTAAAAGGGAATGACCACCGAGATCAAAGAAGTTATCTTGTACTCCCACCTTGTCAACTTTCAAAATTCTTGACCAGATTTGCGTTAATTGCAGTTCCACTTGGCTACGTGGTGCAACAAATTTGTCTACGTCACTGGTGTCAGTAGGTGCTTGCAATGCGCGACGGTCTACCTTACCGTTGGGCGTTAGCGGCAAGGACTCCAGAATGACTATTGCCGGAACCATGTAAGGCGGTAGTTTTGCTTTTAAGAACTGACGCAGTTGGCTAATTGTCGGTACACACTTTTCATGCGGTACTACATAGGCAACTAAGCGTTTATCACCTGGGATATCTTCCCGGACAATGGCCACAGTTGTTTGAATTTCCGGATGTTGATTGAGTACAGTCTCAATTTCTCCTGGTTCAACCCGAAATCCCCGAATTTTCACCTGATGGTCAATGCGACCCAGAAATTCAATATTGCCATCCGGTAAATAACGCGCCAAATCCCCAGTTTTGTACAAGTAATCTTCAGCTTTAAAGGGATTAGGGATAAATTTTTGCTTTGTTAATTCTGGACGATTGTAGTAACCATTAGCTAACCCAACGCCGCCTATGTACAGTTCACCAGTTACACCGATAGGAACTGGTTGAAAATTACTATCGACAATGTACATCTGCGTATTGTCAATGGGTTGTCCAATAGGAGGGTAAGCAGGCCAAGTATCTGGTGTACCTGAGAAAGTAAAAGCTGTTACCACATGGGTTTCTGAAGGGCCGTAATGGTTATGCAGCGAACAATTTTCCAAATTATTAAATAAATTAACAATGGGTCGATTTACTTGCAGTTGTTCGCCAGTGGTAATAATCTCTGTCAGATTTTTGAAGAAATGTTTTTGCTGTCCGTATACCTCTGCCAATTGCTGAAGCACAACAACTGGAAGAATTACCTTCTGTATAGGTTTGCTTGCTAGGAAGTGAATTAAACTGTCCAAATCCAAACGCACAGTTTCGGAAACTATAAATAGCGTTCCACCAGAACACCAAGCGGCAAACATTTCGTGGATGCTGGCATCAAAACTCAATGATGCAAATTGAAGAACTCCCACTCCTGTTTGTAGAGTAGCTAAATGCCATTGAATCAAATTAGTAATTGCTCGATGGGGCAAAGCTACGCCTTTTGGCCTACCTGTAGAACCAGAGGTAAATATTACGTAAATTAAGTTATTAGGTTCTACATCAGTGATGAGATTTTCCTGGCTATATTGAGAAATTACTGCCCAGTCAGTATCTAAACAAACAACTTGCGCTTCATGTTGGGGTAGTTTGCTAATCAGTTGTTGTTGGGTAAGCAGCACCCTTATCTGAGTATCTTCGAGCATGAAGTGCAAACGCTCAATTGGATAGTCTGGATCAAGTGGCACATAAGCACCACCAGCCTTTAAAATCCCCAACAGTCCCACAACCATTTCTAATGAGCGTTCTACACACAATCCGACTAGCACATCTGGTTTCACGCCCAAGGACTTCAAGTAGTATGCTAATTGATTTGCCCGACAGTTTAATTCGTAGTAAGTAAGTTGTTGAGTCTCAAACTCTACCGCCACTGCATTTGGGGTACGCTCTACTTGTTCCTCAAACAACTGATGAATAAATTTATCAATTGGGTAATCAGTTTGGGTATTGTTCCATTCAACTAATAACTGATGCTTTTCCTTTGGTGTGATTAGTGACAATTGGGAAATTGGTTGCTGTGGGTTAGCAATAATTACCTCAAGTAATGTTTGGAAATGCCCTAATAAACGAGCGATCGCACCATCATCAAATCGGCTAGTATCGTAGCTAATCTTTACCAAAAATTGCTTACCAGGAGCAGCAATTACAGTCAGAGGATAATTGGTTTGTTCAATGCTATGAATATTGTCTATGGAGAAACTGTGATTGTGTTCTTGCACTGCCGCATCAACTGGATAATTCTCGAAGACGACAATGCTCTCGAACAAAGACGTACCCCTGGGGACTTCACTCCAGCCCTGAATCTCTACCAATGAACTATATGAGTATTGCTCAGACTCAAAGGCTAGTGCCTGTAAATCCTTCAACAAAGCCAGCACTTGGGTATCATCTGCAACTTGAACTCGCACTGGCAAAGTGTTGATAAATATTCCCACCATTGATTCGATGCCGACAAGAGATGGCGGACGACCGGACACAGTAGCACCAAAAACTACATTTGTTTCTTGGTTGTAGCGACACAGAAGTATTGCCCAAGTTGCCTGCACTAGATTATTTATTGTCAGTTGATGCTGTCGTGCAAAAGTTTGTAGGGCTGCTGTTGCTTGCACTGTCAGTTGGATTTGTTGTTCACTATAGCTAGAATTTAACTGTTTTCGGTTTAACGATGGTTTATCGACACTCAAAGAAGTGGGTGCGGTAAAACCTTGGAGTTTTTCTTTCCAGAATTGTTCAGCTAGGGCTAAGTCTTGTTTCTGTAGCCAAGCAATATAGTTGCGGTAGCTTTGGGTTGGTTGAACTGTCTTAGTTTCACCCTGAAAAATTGCTTGATAAAAATACAATAGGTCTTTGAAAACCAAAGGTATTGACCAGCCATCAAGCAATAAGTGATGAGAACTCCAAACGAATTGATAAGTATCTGCACTCAATTGAATGAGGGCCAGGTGCATTAGTGGTGCAAGAGAGAGTTGGAAACCCTGTTGTCGCTGTGAATGCAAGAAAAGCTCTAATTGCTCTTGCTGCTCTTGTGCAGATAGCGATCGCCAATCATGTCTGTTGAGCTTAATATCCACCTGCCGATACACGATTTGAAGTGGCTGGGCCAATTGCTCCCAAACAAAAGCAGTCCGCAAGATTGAATGCTTTGCTACCACTTGCTGCCAAGCTTGCTCAAAAGCTGCTACGTTCAACTCACCTTTTAAAGTAAAACTTAACTGCTCAAAATATACTCCTGTGTCTGGAGCATACAAACTTTCAAACAGCATCCCCTGCTGCATGGGAGAAAGTGGATAAATATCTTCAATATTCTTGGAGTTAGTTTTGCCTAAACTTGCTAACAGTTGGTCTAGTTCTAGCTGGTTGAGTTTGGCTAACGAAAAATCTGAAGGTGTATAACCTCCACTCTCAGGTGATGAACAATGAGCAATCAACCCTTGCAATGTTTTGACAAAATCTTGCGCCAGAGTTGCGATCGTGGCGTGCTGGTGGATATTTGTGTTGTAAATCCACTCTATTTGCAACCGTTCTCCAGCAATAATGCTGTTAATGTCTAATAAATGAGCGCGGTTGTTCTGCAAACTTTGGCTGTGTCCCGCAGACTCACTAGCTGGCTGCATCCAAGAAGATGTATTAAGAAGTTGATCGAATTGACCCAAATAATTAAAACTGATTTCTGCTTGCCTAAATGCTTGGAGTTGAGCAGCAATTTCTGCATCCTGACTCAGATAGCGCAATAAGCCGTAGCCAATTCCTTTGTTGGGAATAGCGCGCAGTTGTTCTTTGACAGATTTTAAGACATCTGCTGGATTTTCTGTTGCTTCTAGTTCCACAAGTACAGGGAAAATGGTTGTAAACCAACCGATAGTGCGTGATAAATCAACACCATCAACAATATCTTCCCGCCCATGACCTTCTAAGTTGAACAGCACAGAGCTTGAGTTAGTCCATTTTGCCAAAACCAGCACCAAGGCAGTCAGTAGCACATCATTAATCTGAGTGTTGTAAGCCTTTGGCACATCTTGCAGTAAAGCACGAGTTTCGATTTCATTTAATGACACTGATACTGTACTGGCAGACGCAACGGTGTTTGCCCCTTGTATATAGTCAACTGGGATGGGAGGAACTAAGGTGCGAGATTCATTCAGCCAATAAGCCACTTCAGATTTGAGGGCTTGTGATTGTGCATAAGCTGTTAATTTTTCAGACCAATCCTTGAAAGAAGTTGTTTTGGCAGTCAGTGCGATCGCTTTACCTTGAGCAAGTTGCTGGTAGGCTGTTTGTAAATCCTCTAATAAAATCCGCCAAGAAACACCATCAACTACTAAGTGATGGATGACTATTAGTAATCGCGCCCTTTTGTCAATACCCAGATGGAAAAAGGCGACTTGCACTAGATTTTCTGACAGATTCAAACTCGCCTGAAAGGAAGCCGCTTTAGTTTCAATAGCAGTTTGTTGCTCACTGTCTGGAAGTGCCGATAAGTCTATGTGAGAGAAGGCAACGCTATTAGTTACAGCAGAGTGAATCTGCTGCCAAGTGGACTCAGATTGTGTAAAACGTAGGCGCAGAGCATCGTGATGTGCTAACAATTGCTGCAATACTTGCTTTAATAACTCTGCTTTGAGGTCAGATGGTACTGAGAGCAGAAATGATTGATTAAAGTGGTGCGGCTGTTGTAAATTTTGCTCAAAGAAATAGTGTTGAATTGGTGTTAGAGGTAATGTCCCTGTGACTAATCCTTGTTCTATGTGGATAACACTTGCTATGTTTTCCACTGTCGCTAATTCTGCAATTGTTTGATGTGCAAATAATTGCTTGAGAGTCAGATGCAATCCTGTTTGCTTGGCTCTGCTGATGATTTGAATACTGAGAATAGAATCTCCGCCAAGTTCAAAGAAGTTATCGTGAATGCCCACTTGCTCTAGTCTCAGAATTTCTGCCCAAATCTGCGCTAGCATTTCTTCAATGGGGGTGCGTGAGCCTACAAAACTGACTTCCAGCTCTCCACGGGAGTCTGGTGCAGGCAATGCGCGGCGGTCTACCTTGCCGTTTGGCAAAAGAGGTAGGGACTCCAGCATCACAAAAGTATGAGGCATCATGTACTGTGGCAGTTGACCAGAGAGGAAAGAGCGCAACTGGCTGACTGTAGGTGTCTGTCCTAGATGTGGCACTACGTAGGCGACTAAGCGTTTATCCCCAGTCGTGTCTTCACGTGCAATGACACAACACGCCTGCACATCCTCATATTGGCTCAACCGTGCTTCAATTTCTCCCAACTCGATACGGAAACCGCGTATTTTTACTTGGTTGTCAATACGTCCCAGGTATTCAATTGTGCCATCCGGTAAATAACGTGCTAAATCACCAGTTTTATAAAGGCGGGAATGTAGTTCATCGCTAAAAGGGTTAAGGATGAATTTTTCTTTTGTCAACTCTGGACGGTTGAGGTAGCCTCTTGCTAATCCTGCACCACCAATGTGCAATTCTCCTGGTACACCGACGGGTACTGGTTGCAGATATTCATCTAAGATGTAGATTTGTGTGTTGGCGATCGCGCGACCGATGGGGACAACTTGTCGTTCAATTCCTTGTTTGCAAGTCCAGAAGGTTGCATCAATACAAGCTTCTGTCGGCCCGTAGAGATTGTGCAAGTTCACATTGAGATTACTTAACACGTTCTCTTGCAGAGCAACTGGTAAGGCTTCACCTCCGCAGAAGATTTGTTTAAGGGAGTGACAAGTTTCGAGTCCTCCTTGTTCTATAAGTATTTGTAACAAAGATGGTATAAATTGAACAGTAGTGACCTGCTCTTGGGCAATTAACTTTAACAGGTAAGCAGTATCAGCATGACCTCCGGGTTGAGCTAATAGCAACTGTCCACCTACTAACAAAGGAGCGTAGAATTCCCAAACCGAGGCATCAAAGCTAAAGGGAGTTTTTTGTAGCACTTTGTCTTTTTCAGTCAGGGGGAATGTTGCTTGCATCCAGAACATATGGTTGCAAAGGTTGCGGTGAGAAAGCATCACTCCCTTAGGCTGACCTGTAGAACCAGAGGTATAAATCACATAGGCCAAGTTAGCTGCTTGCACAGTAGTGATTAGATTGTCTGGACTTGACTGAGAAATAAACTGCAAGTCAGTATCTAAACATATAATCTGCGCTTGATGCTGAGGCAACTTCTTAAGGAGTTGTTGTTGGGTCAGTAGGACTGGAACTTGAGCATCTTCTAGCATAAAGCTCAAGCGTTCTTGAGGATAATCTGGGTCAAGTGGCAGGTATGCCCCACCCGCCTTAAGAATACCTAGTAGTCCCACGACCATTAAGAGCGATCGCTCTACACAAATACCCACCAATGTATCTGGTTTTATACCTAAAGACTGCAAGTAATGTGCCAACTGGTTAGCGCGACAGTTCAATTGCTGGTAAGTCAGTTGTTGATTTTCAAAGATAACTGCTACAGCATCCGGGGTACTCAAACACTGCTCCTCAAACAACTCATGGATACACTTATCAAAAGGATATTCTGCTTGAGTCGAGTTCCATTCAACTAATAACTGATGCTGTTCAACTTGTGTAAGCATTGGCAATTGTGAAATCCGCTCCTCTGGATTAGCAACAATTCCTTCCAGCAAAGTCACAAAATGCCCAGTCATCCGCTCAATTGTGCGCGTATCAAATAAGTCAGTGCTATACTCCCATACACCCACTAATCCAGCACCTGTACTGAGCGTAGTCGTTGGCGAAGCCTCAGCAAAATTAGCAGAGTTGTGCATTGATAAACTCAAATCAAACTTAGCAGTTGCCCTTTCTGCTGGTAAAGAACTGATAGTTAAGCCAGCAAGCTCTACTTGAGACATGGGCGCATTCTGGAGCGCAAACATCACTTGGAAAAGTGGCGTATGGCTCAGATTCCGTTCTGGGTGCAATATTTCCACCAGCATCTCAAAAGGCAATTCCTGATGACCATACGCTCCTAGAGCTATTTCCCGAACGTGAGAGAGTAATTGGCTAAAAGAGGGGTTGCCTGATAAGTCAGCACGCATGACTAAGGTATTGACAAAGAAGCCAATCAACCCCTCAATTTCACTGTGATCGCGGTTTGCAATTGGTGTCCCCACCAAAATATCTGCCACACCTGTGTAGCGGTAAAGTAGGGTATGATAAGCTGCCAAAAGCGTCATAAAGAGGGTACAGCCTCGCTCCTGGCTCAGTTTTGTCAGTCTATTAGTCAACTCAACTGAGAGTTTAAATTCTTGAGTTGCGCCAGCGAAAGTCTGTACAGCAGGTCTTGGCCGGTCTGTGGGTAACGACAACAAGGCTGGTGCATCTTTTAATTGTTGTTGCCAGTAACTTAATTGAGTTTGCAGTACATCTCCTTGCAACCACTCCCTTTGCCATAAGGCGAAATCTGCATATTGAATCGGCAGTGGTGCTAAAGGTGACGGCTCACCTTGAGAATAAGCCTTGTACAGTGCTGCTAATTCTTGGATAAACACACCCATCGACCAACCATCAGAGACAATGTGGTGCATACAGACTAACAAGATGTGTTCTGTCTGGGACAGCAGTACTAATGTCGCCCTGATTAATGCTTCATTTGCCAGGTCAAACGGAAGAAGTGCTTGTTCTTGCGCTAATTGCTGTGTAGCGATTTCTTGTTCGGCTGGTGAGAGATGTTGCCATTCAAGAACTGATACTGTCCAATTCGTTTCTGTGTGAATAATTTGAGAAGGTTTTCCATCAACGGTGATGAAGTTGGTGCGTAATGCTTCATGGCGATGAATAATTTCTTGCAAACTTTGTTCCAAGGCAGCCTGATTGAGATTGCCTACTAGACGCAAAGCTATGGGTATGTTATAGAAAGCACTGTTCGGCTCTAACTGGTCTAAAAACCACAAACGCTGTTGAGCATAAGATAGGGGTAATTCTTCAGTCATCATCTTTTGCTCCTTGGTAGAATGCGTGGAACAGTTAGGTCTAAGTTTTGTTGCTGTAACTTCCCAATTGATTGCGCTAATTCAGCTATTGTTGCAGCCTTGAAAAATTCTGGTAAAGGGAGTTGGACTTTGAAGCGATCGCGGATGCGTGAAACCGCTTGTGTTGCGAGTAGCGAGTGTCCGCCTAGTTCAAAGAAGTTATCATGAATTCCTACTTTTTCCAATCCCAGCATTTGTGACCACATCTGTGCCAGTGTTTCTTCGACTGGTGTACGCGGGGCCATATATTTGTCTGAACTTTCATTATATAAATCCAGTGCGGGCAAAGCACGGCGGTCTACTTTGCCGTTATGAGTTAGCGGCAACGACTCCAATATCACAAAAGCATTTGGCACCATGTAGTCTGGGAGTTTTGCTTTCAGGTATTGCCGCAGTTTGCTGATTGTGGGTGTACAGCCATGATGTGGCACTACATAAGCAATTAAGCGTTTATCACCAGGGGTATCTTCGCGGGGGATGACGCAAGATGCCTGCACATCACCATGTTGGCTCAGGATTGCTTCAATTTCGCCTAGCTCAATCCGAAAACCGCGTATTTTAACTTGGTTATCAATACGTCCCAAGTATTCAATATTACCATTTGGTAAATAACGTGCTTTATCCCCAGTTTTATAGAGGCGCGAATGATCGTCAGAACTAAAGGGATTGGGAATAAATTTCTGTTGTGTTAACTCTGGTCGGTTAAAGTACTCCCTTGCTAGACCATCTCCCCCAAGGTATACTTCTCCAGGTAGACCAACACCCACTGGCTGTAGTTGAGAATCTAACACATAGATTTGCGTGTTGGAAATTGGCTGCCCGATGGGAATAGTCGTAGCGCCTTCGCTTACTTCCTGCACCAAGTACCAGGAAGTAAATGTTGTATTCTCTGTTGGCCCATAAACGTGCAGTAATCGATGTGGCGCACCATTTTTCAGTACTTCTTTGACCCATTTAGGATCGACCGCTTCTCCTCCAAATAGAAGATGCCCCACTGTATTGAAAGCAGAGGGGGCTTCTTGAGCAATTTGATTGAACAAAGCAGTTGTCAAGAATAACACACTGATACCTTGCGCTCGAATAAAGGCTGCAAAGTCTTGTGGCGAAAGTGCCAAATCTTTACTCACCCCTACCAACTGCGCTCCGTTCAGTAGCGCACCCCAAATTTCAAATGTTGCAGCGTCAAAGGCGTAATTTGAGGCTTGTGCAATCACATCTTGAGCAGAAATGCTCACATAGTTGGTTTGTTTGACTAATCGAACTACACCTCGATGGACAATGCTAACGCCTTTTGGTTGACCTGTAGAACCGCTTGTGTACATTACATAAGCTAAGTTATCAGCTTTGATGCTAGTAGTTGGGTTGTGTTGTGCTTGTTTGCTGATGATATCCCAGTTTGAGTCTAAGCAAATTACACCAGCTTGGCGATTGCCCAGCTTACTAACTAATTTTTCTTGAGTCAATATAACTGATAGCCCAGTGTCTTCGAGCATGAAGCTTAAGCGCTCTTGAGGATATTCTGGGTCGAGAGGTACATAAGCCCCACCCGCCTTGAGAATTCCCAACATTCCCACTATCATTTCAAGCGATGCCTCCGGCAACGTCTCCGAGGAACGCTCCACACACAACCCAACCAGTACTTCTGGTTTGATCCCAAGAGTTTGTAGATAATGAGCGAGTTGATTTGCTCTGGCGTTTAACTCAGTATATGTAAGGTGTTGATCCCCAAATATCACCGCCGTTGCATTGGGTGTTTGTTCTACTTGCGCTTCAAACAACTGGTGAATGCATTTATCTTTGGGATATTTTACTGCTGTCTGGTTCCACTCCACTAGAAGTTGATGACGCTCTTCTAAAGAAATAAGAGAGTGCAACTCATAACGTCCTTGTGGCTGGTTCGCCATTGCAGCAAGAACTCTAAGGTAATAATCGCTAATCCTGTTAATTTGTTCGGAACATAATTCACAGGGATCGTATTTCAAATTCAGTGCTACCTCAGAGGAGTTGGGACTGACGCTGAATTGAGCAAGAAAAGTAAAGTTTGTTTGTTCAAAAAACTTTCCACCTAGCAGCTGCAAATTATCAAGTCCCAGCACCTGTTCGTAGACATGGAAATGGGTGAAATTAAACGCCGTTTCAAACAGAGGAGATTCACTACCCAAACTCCTCTGTATTTCTGCCAAAGGATAGCGGCGGTGTGGCAACATTTCTCGTTCTGCTGCAAACACTTGTTGCACCAAGTCTGTCCAAGTGCCTCCAGCAAATTGCAGGCGGAATGGCAATGTATTGAGGAATAGTCCCAGGACTCGTTCACCATCACTTTGCTCAGGTCGTCCGTTAGCTGCTACACCCGTTACTACATCTGACTCACCAGTGAGGAAATTTAAAACTCGCAGATGAGCAGCCAACAACACACTCTTGAGAGTCACTTCTGCGGACTGAGCCAGTTGTTTTAAGCCTGCAAAAATTTCAGGGGATAAAGTTACCTCTTGCACACCAACTTCTCGAACATTGGTATTTGTTTGCACAAAAGACCAGCGAGGTAATTTTGTGAAAGTGCTGTCGTTTAACCTTTCGCTCCAGTATCGCTGAGTTTCCGATGATGCGATCGCTTGTTGCTCTAAAGCCACAAAATCCCGGAACGCAATACTGAATTGTGGCGATACATAATCGACTGGTTCGCCTAAAAGCGACAAGTAACGCTTAAGCAACTCACTCATCATCGAGGCAACACTCCATCCATCGAGAATGGCGTGGTGGAAGCTCAAAGCCAGATTAAATGTCTCCTGTGTGCGACGATGAACAAAGAAACGCACTAAGGGAGGATGAGTCCAATTAAAATGCCGTTTCTTTTCAGCTGTAAACCAAGCAGCTAATGCATCTTCTTGCTCAGAATGATTCAAATTACACCAATCCTCCACCTGCAAAGGAACCTCAACTTGCTGATGAACCAGTTGCAACGGAATACTGAAGTTACTAAGCTCAAATGAAGTCCGCAGTACAGCGTGATGATTGACTAAATCTTGAATAGCGACCTGTAAAAGTTGAACATCAAAAGGGGTTTTGAGGTGGAAACTGAAAATATCGTGATAGACTGCACTATCTTGGCTGTACTCACTGTGATAAATCATTCCCATTTGCAGCATAGCAAGGGGATAGGCATCTTCTAGACCATCAGGTAACTGCTGTTTGTCTGCTTGAGAAATCAGACTGAATGGTTGAGTTAATTCTAATTTTGTGATGTCATTCTCTTGTGTTTTCAGTTCTTGGACTAGCTCGTGAATCGTTTGATATTGGAATAACTGTGCAAGAGAGAAACTCAAACCTTGTTCTTTAGCTTGAGACAGCACTTGAATGCTACGGATAGAATCTCCACCTAAAGCAAAGAAGTTATCATTAATACCTACTTTTTCAACACCGAGAACCTTAGTCCAGATGGCGGCTAATATTTTCTCTTCTGGAGTGCTAGGTGCAACAAAAACATTTTCTAATTCTGGTCTTGCGGTGTCAGGTACAGGCAAAGCACGACGGTCTACCTTACCATTTGCTGTCAGTGGTAGAGCTTCTAACTGCACAAAAGCACTTGGCACCATGTACTCTGGCAGCTTTTGTTTGAGGAAGCGACGTAGTTCTGCGGCTGTGGGAGATTGTTTCACCTTCGATACTACGTAAGCCACTAGACGTTTGTTGCCCGGTTCATCCTCTCGAACCAGCACCGCGCTTTCCCAAACAGCTGGGTGTTGCGCTAGTAGTGCCTCAATTTCTCCCAACTCAATGCGGAAGCCGCGAATTTTCACTTGTTGGTCAATTCGCCCTAAATACTCCAACTCGCCATTCGGCAAATAACGTGCTAAGTCACCTGTTTTATATAGTCGCGCTTTTGGGTTATTGCTAAAGGGATTAGAGATAAACCTCTGTGCTGTCAGTTCAGGACGATTAAGATAGCCACGGGCAACCCCAGCACCACCAACGTACATCTCACCTGCGACGCCAATCGGTACTGGCTTTTGATATTCATCTAGCACATACACCTCGAGGTCAGGAATCGGACGACCAATTACACTTGCCGTGCCATTCAAATCGGCTTTGCTTAATGGACGATAAGTTACATGTACAGTAGTTTCTGTAATCCCGTACATATTTACTAACTGTGGCAATTGGTCGCCGTGACGTTCAAACCAAGGCTGTAAACTCTTAAGTTCTAAGGCTTCTCCACCGAAAATTACCAAGCGTAACTTCAAATCCCCAGTAGTTGCTATTGACTGTTCGGCTTGAATCAACTGGCGGAAAGCTGAGGGTGTTTGATTGAGAATTGTGACTTTCTCTTGACATAACAATTCATAGAAAGACTCAGGCGATCGCGTCACCATGTAGGGTACTACTACCAGCCGTCCACCATAAAGTAAAGCACCCCAAATTTCCCACACGGAAAAGTCAAAGGCGTAGGAGTGGAATAGTGTCCAGACATGATCTTGGTTGAAGTGATACCAAGAATTTGTCGCTTCAAATAGACGAACTACATTTGAGTGGTTAACTAAGGTGCCTTTCGGTTGACCTGTAGATCCTGATGTGTAAATGACATAAGCTAAGTTATCAGTTGTCAAGCCACTAACGAGATTGTCTTTATTTTCGGTAGATATGTCTTCCCAGTCTTTATCTAAGCACAGTACATGTGCCCCATGTTCCGGTAGACTAGTCAGCAATTTCTCTTGAGTCAACAGGACTGATACCTGTGAATCATTTAGCATATATGCCAAACGCTCTTGAGGATAGTCTGGGTCAAGTGGCACATAAGCCCCACCAGCTTTGAGAATACCTAATATTCCCACGATTGTTTCTAGCGATCGCTCCACATACAACCCAACCAGCACATCGGCTCCCACACCCAAAGACTTCAGGTAATGCGCCAACTGATTGGCACGGCAGTTCAATTCAAAGTAAGTCAGTTGTCGATTTCCAAACACCACAGCTACAGCATCAGGGATACGCTCTACCTGTTCCTCAAACAACTGATGGATACACTTATGCTGGAGATAATCCGCCTGAGTATCATTCCACTCAACTAATAACTGCTGTTGCTCAACTTCTGTCAGCAGAGGTAACTGTGAAATCTTCTGCTGTGGGTTAGCAACAATACCTTCAAGCAAGGTCACAAAATGCCCAGTCATCCGCTCGATTGTGCTGGCATCAAACAAATTAGTGCTATATTCCCATACACCCACTAGTCCAGCAGCAGTGTTCTGCATTAACAAAGACAAATCAAACTTGGAAGTTGCGCCTGCTGCTGGTAAAGAACTGATAGTTAAGCCAGTAAGCTCTACTTCAGATATGGGCGCATTCTGGAGTGCAAACATCACCTGGAACAGTGGTGTATGACTGAGATCTCGTTGGGGCTGCAATGCTTCCACTAGCATTTCAAATGGCAAATTCTGATGAGCATAAGCATCCATTGCCATTTCTCGAACACGATTGAGCAATTCGCTAAAACTGGGGTTGCCTGCCAAGTTGGTACGCATGACTAAGGTATTGACAAAAAAGCCAATTAA
>CAXTNZ010000056.1:0-3321 GCA_964245695.1 uncultured bacterium
CAATTAAATTATAAACAATTTTTTGAATTTTATTTTTTAACCAATCTGGCTGCATTCTTTCAATCAAAAACTCAGTAGCACTCTCCTCAATTAACCGTTGTGCCAACCAACCTAACCAGCGTCTAGTATTTTCTGGTTTAGGTTGTTTATCCTTATAAGGACGTTTTAACATCCGGAAAATATAAGTATCAAATAGATAACTAAAACGTTGTTCAGACGACTTAAACTCCTGCCATTTTTGTATTGATAATTCTTGAGCAGAAAAAACAATAATATTTAACATAAGTGGCGTTTTGGCTAATTGATTTAAATCAGTATCATGACTAATAGTGTCCCATAATTGTAAATTATCTGTATTTCGCAAATATTGATAAACTTGTTGAGGAGTGAAAGGAAATAATTCGAGAGAATTATTTAACTGTAATAAAGTTGTATAATTTTGATATTCTTGAATGCGACTACAAACAACTACAGGATTAATCCAATTTCTCGGATGTAGAAAATCATTAATTTTGATAACACATTTTTCTTGACGTTCTCCCGCTAATTCATCTAGACCATCCAAAATAGGTATGATTTTTTGATTATCAACCCACTGTTTTCCAATATCCTTCCGCATTCCATATTTGTCTTTTAACTGGTCTGTTAGCCAATCCTTAATACTTTGTTGATCGTTTTTCCAAGAAGATAAAGAAAATAACACAGGTATGGGATATCCGGAGTCGTTCTTAGCACGTTTTACTAACTCCTCAGCTAGCTTAAGGAGCATAGTAGTTTTTCCTGCTCCTGGTTGTCCTAAGATTAATAATCTTCCAGCAATATCTGGTTGGTCAAAAATGTTAATAATGTCTGTATTATCTAATTTAATTTTCGGTTGGGAACCTAGTTTGATTTCACCTGACCAAGGTAATTCAATCTGTTCTGGGTTTTGCTCTGCATCTAGAACAATATAAACTCGGTTGTGGAGAGAACTGTTTATCCGGCTTTCAACTTCCAAACTAACCTTTTTTAACAAAGCCTGTCGAATACGAGAATGCTTTGCCGATGTTAATGCTTCACTATTACCTTGGCGTCTAAAATTGAATATGAAGTTACGATTTTCTTGGACATAATCTCCCTCAATCCGCTCGTTATAATTACCTTCGTTTATATCGCTCCGGCGATTCTCAGACTCTTTATTATCTGTCATGATTTAAACCAGGTAAGTTTATTTAATACTGAAAAAAACAAATATTCTAATTTGGACAAAAGATTTAACTACCCTTAGTTTTCTCCCAATCTTCCAAAGCACCAATGACAAAGCTAGCAGCAGGATGATTGAGCAACTGCCCTATTGCTTGAACACCACCTGCCTTTAATGCACTAGTTACCCGCTCTGCTAAAGTCGGATTATTTTCAATACTCTTAATGGTTTCCGCTGCTATCTGCATTTTGCCCAAAGTGGTATTACTAGAGTAAGACTTGTCTAACTGTTCGAGTAGTTTTTGAATTTCCGTAGCAGCTTCTGCAAGGCTTTGTTTTTCACCACCTGCGTAATAATTACCTTGTACATAGTTGCCTTCAATACGCTCGTTGTAATTCCCGCTACCAATGTGAATATTACGATTACCAGTCATATCAGGTTTCTGCTCCTTTGGTTTCAGTGGAAATAAAGTTTTAGAGTTGTTTCTAATTTTGATTTTGGGAGTCAAAGATTCTGAGATATTATTTAAGTCAATATTATTGCAACCAAACTCAAAAGCATCAGCATAATTCCTCCCAGCACCAAGAGCATCGTAAAAAGCTGTAGAGAAATGAATAGCCGCATCATCTGTAATGGCACGTTCCATACCGATAACACAGTCAATATGTTGAGAAATTGCGTTACTCTGAGTTTCAGAGTAGCAGGCATTGAGCAACACACACTCAACTTTCTCTTTAAACAACCCAAATAAGTCTGCTAGTGATTTCGTGCTTACTAATTGCATTTGTCCAAATTCATTCTCTAAAGCTATGCCACCAGTTTGTGAATGCAAACGGACAGCTTCACGCTGGTAATTTGTACCCTGATTTTTTTCTAAAGCTAAGTTATTAGTTCTTACACCATGTCCAGAAAAATGCACAATCTGTGGTTGGTTATCCAACAAAGCACGACGTAAGTCATCAATACGAACTGCCCCTCTGGTTATAAGTTCAAAATCCTCACGGCTTTGAGAACGTTCTAAGGCTGCTTGAATTTCTCTGACTTCTTCATCCAGTCGTAACTTATCTGTATTTATAGGATTAGCTGATAATATTAGAATGTTTTTCATATTTGGATTAACAATAATTTACAAAAATTACAATTTCTCAAATATCAAGGTATTTTTTATTCTGCTTCTTACTGTCCTTTTAAATAATCTCACTCTATTTAGTCTCTCTCAAGTTAGCACCAGTAAAATCAGCCCCTCGAATATCTGCATAGCTAAAGTTTCTCCCTGCAAGGTTTTGAGCAGTGAGCGAACGACCTCTGAGATTTTGACAGGAGTTGTCCTGGAGCATAGTTTTTAAAGCAAGATGTCTTGATTTACATCTGTATACACTTTGGAATTCAGGATTCCAGATTTTGAGATAAACAAAGCACACTGCTCTTAAGCAAGGATAGTGGATTTTGATCGCAGAACCGTTTGCCGAATTTCTTCGATTGAGGACGCGATCGCTCCAATGCGACAACTTCCGGTAATTCGCTCTTAACCATCAGAATCGCAACACCTTGAGCTACCAACTCGCTGATAATTTGGTAAATTTCGCTACGTGTTTTTTGCGTCCTTCTCCTATCACCAGACCAAAGCGAACGCGGTTTGTTTTTTCATAATGAAAGCGTAAGTCCTGCCAAGAAAAAAACTGAACAGTGGCTTTGTTACCAGCAGACAACCGTTATATTTTGTTTGACCCGGTAAGCAAACAAAACACGAGAGTAAATCAAGTAGTAGCGGCAACACTGGTGCGAGAAGCTTACCAGTTTTACCGACCGTTACCCAACGTCGTTAACAATGTATTACAGTAATACTTCGACACTTTTAACAAAAATAAAAAAAACGTGGATTCGACGACCCAACCTCTGGGTAATATCAAATCCGGATGATTGCACAGCCAGAAGAGCGCTTATATTGGGCACGAAGAGTGCCCACTACGAGATTAAATTATTTTAAAGAAAATAGGCACTTTACAAACTGTAACTTAAAATAGTTGCGTTTTAATTGAACTAATGATATGGTTTATTTGTGTGTGAGGAGCAAGTTAAAAATTAAAAAACGCCTGGGGTGGAAACACGGTCACACTCCCAGGCGTTTTTTCATGGCT
>CAXTNZ010000056.1:3421-29514 GCA_964245695.1 uncultured bacterium
AGTAAAAAACGCCTGGGGTGGAAACACGGTCACACTCCCAGGCGTTTTTTCATGGCTATTTATCAACAACTAGAAAGAAAATTGTGTCCAGTTGCCCAAGTGGCACTTAAGATACTTGCGATTTGCTCAAAGCAGTGATATTCTTCAGTTGTGTGTGAGGAGCAAGTTATAAAGTAAAAAACGCCTGGGGTGGAAACACGGTCACACTCCCAGGCGTTTTTTCATGGTTATTTATCAACGAGTAGAAAAGATAGCTACAGTTGAGAACCTAGGCACTGTACAAATAGGTAATTGTGTGCATCAAAGACACTGCGCCATTCGGGCAGTTTTCGCTCGTCGAAAAAGAAACGCAATTTTAGTGCGATCGCCCCTCGTGCGCGTTGATGTGACGCGCTTGTTACCCAACATGCGATATGCAGATATTTACCGATCTAAAGAAATAATGCTACGTTCACACAGTTAACCAGCAAAGCAGACGTGAAGGACACCAAGTCAGCAGTTAGAATTAACGCGCCTATGTTTCTTCAATACCAAGTGGCGATCGCTGTTTAATAAAGAATGCTCTTGTGCTACGGACAACCATTCGGGTAGTGCAAACAGAAACCATAACAGTGTATTTTACTTAAAGAGAGTCAGTATTTTCTAGTAAAACCCGGTGAATCATGCTTCGTTCATATGCTTCGTGGCTGTTCGGTATAACCCTGACTGTACTAGGTTTTAGTTCAACTAACCTCAGGGCAGCAGCACAAACGACTTACACATTCAACGCTACCTACAACGTATCGTCAACCTCTGTACCCATAACGCAGAATGTTTCAAAAACAACTATTTCTGGGTCAAGTGCTGATGCCCCTTACGGTTTGACCAAAGTTAGTGGTTTGACCTACACTCAAACTGACTTGACAACTGGCTCTTTTCGCTTCAACACCAATCCAGTAACGTTTGGCTTCTCATACTTGCCACAAGGCGAAGTGACGTTATTTGGAAGCGGTAGTAATAGGTTGTTCGGTACTAATAACGCTACTGGAGTCATTGACTTTAGGACTCTTACAGGAAGTGCTACTAATATTTTTACAATTGCTGGTGGTGAAGGTTTATTCCAAGGCGCTACTGGCACGCTAACGCTTAGAGAAGTTTATCAAATAAGTTTAGACCCGACTATTCCTACCACAGGCATTTCTCAGGTGAGTGGCACTATCTCTGTACTTCCAACTCAGATTCCCGAGCCAAGAACTACTGCTTCAGTGGTTGGTATGGGTGTAATTATGACAGCTTTTGTGTTGCGCCGAACGCGAAAAATGCGTAAGTCCTACAGTTAATAGTCAACACAACTGAGTTTAGCCAGAAATTCAACGAACTTAAAGCCAAAATCTTAGGAGTTAGCCCAGATGGTAAGTCTCATGGTCGATTTATCAACAAACATAACTTGTCAATCACCTTCGCCAGAGCGATCCAGAACATCATTTAGCAGAAGTGTATGGTGCTTGGCGATTGAAGAAATTTATGGGCAAGGAATATATGGGTGTTGCGCGGTCAACTTTCCTAATTTCACCTGATAAAATCATTGCCCATACTTGGTCGGTTGTTAAACCAAAAGGTCATGTTGAACTGTTAACTCAATTGCGGAAATTATCAGCCGCTTAAAGTTATCTTGTAGTTCATTTTGCAGCGAACAAAGCTTTGGCTAATTGCTGTTTAGTCTTCGTCAAGTGCAGGAAAAGATTCCTCAAATTGCCACAATCTATCTTTATTTGCCATGAACCAAATACGAGTTTCTGGAGTTAATTGACTCCAAACGATTTCAACTGGTACATGGGGAGATGCATATTGATACTGTTGACCAAGTGATTTAAGATTTTCCACGACATCCAAAGGAACACCGAAATCTTGCCAGTCAACTTTTAAATGTCTACCAGAAAGTCCCGCTGTGGGGTCGTAAATCAATTGTGCCGTTCTGATTAAGTCGGCAAAGTGGTTAGGTTTAAGTTCGGCTAGCTGCTGCATCTGGAGTAATTCATCATTGTTTTGAGACATCGTCACTTTTCGTGGTGGTGATTAGTCGTTGATTGAACTTACTGCCAGAGATTCTTACCTCAATGCTTACTAGTTTAGCGTAAAGCAGTTAGATGGATAAGCTGCTAGATATCTAATTTACCCATTTGATTTGCATCCAAGAATCTTATGTAACTATTGCTACAGCCGCAATCGCGATCGCCACCCCCACAAAGAGTTGTCGCAGCCGATTTGTTACTTGATATACTGCATTACACAAACTAGAAAATCAGTGGTTTTATCACATCCGCACTCATATTATCCTTTCGCCTAATCTTGCAAGCTAAACACTTCAGAAATCAACATGGCAAATGCTCCCGAACTATCATATTGAGCAGTAAGCCGTTTATACTCATTTTCCGCAACCATTTTTCCAGATACTAGCTCAAATTTCTCTTTAATATTTACCCTTTTAGGAACATTGACAACGATACCATCAGGTAAAAATAAAGTCTCGTTCTTTCCTTCAGTTGGATCTAACACAAGCTCTTGAGTTTCTTCTATAGCCGAGATTTTTAAATCACTATTTATAGACTCTTTTCGTCCGCTCCATTTTCCCGACAACTTTTCTATTTCTGCTTTGGCTGGTGTATTGGGAAAGCTATTTAAATGCTCGCGAATTATCGTAACTCTCTGCAAGTCGCCACTCTCAGCAAAGATACTAACTACACTAGTTCGCCAATCTTGATATCTGAAAAATAATTCACCAGCAAATTTTTGTCCAGTTTCCAGTTTTTTTGCTACCACGGCATTCTTATCCTCACCAAAGGACATTGCCCTCGTAGATAAAAGTGCTGGATGAATTACTCCATCAGGCTGGCTACAAGATTGCTTGTCAATCTGCCAGGTTTTTTCTTCCTCTCTGCCGTCGGAGTATGTATATTTATTGGTGTGGGTAATAACTGTTTTATCTTCATTAGCCTGAAATCTTCTCACGGCTTTAAAGGTTGTCAGAACTTCTTTATCTGGGGAATACGAAGTCCATATTCCGTGCCAAGAAATGCCTTCTGGCGTGATATGTCCAAATAAGTTTTCCCAGTTTTTCTCTTGTAAATTCATAATTTTTCCGAGTGACACGTTGACAAAATCATAAATATGAGTAAAAGAAAGTTAAGCTTGGAGAGCTTTCGCTCTACATTCTTATAGGTGTCAGCAAAATCAACTTATGCACTTTTCACAGATTAGAGAGTGCGTAAGCCCTAATTTTGTTTACTTAATGTTTTAGTCAATACATCGGCTATTCAGTTTCAATTAAAACTGTCACAGCCGCAACAGCTATCAACATTTCATCATTTTTATCGTTAAGTTCGGGAATTGCCCGCCCCTGCACAACCATACCCCCAGACTCGACGGTGAGAGTTTTACGACCAAAGGGCAGTACAGCTAATACTTCTTCTTCTCGCACTTGTTCCGGGTAAGGTACTGCTATTTGTACTTCGACAATCATTTGATTTGGGTCGCTTAAACCAGCGACTTCCCAAACACCAGGTAATGCATTGTGAGCGATCGCATTTCTGACGGCTCTCGCTGCTGCTACTGTCGGTTCCTGTCCATGTTGATCTATGCCCATCCCCATCTCAATAATCAAGCGTTTACGTGCCACAGCTACCTCAAATTATTCAAAATTCACTCGCGAGCGATCGCTTCTTTCTATTTCTACAGATTCAAATTTTCTTTACCTCTCCAAAGCTTGCAAGGCAATTAATAGCTGTCAGCGGTCATCAGCTTATGCAATGCCGAAATAAAAATCAAAAAGAAGGCTTTAACAATCTTAGTATTTTAATTGTTAATTTTTAATTTTTAATTTTCTTTCTATAAAGATGAGTAGCAAATGTTACCATAGCTTCCATGATGAGCATGAAACGCCGACAATTTCTGACAACCTTTGGACTAGCTGCCCTAGCTACCCAGATGCAACCGCTTACCGCCCAAGGCAAACTATCCCCAAACACCATACTCAAACCACCTCGCCTACAAATCGGCGATACGGTAGGATTGATTAGCCCTGCGGGTATAGTTGACCCTAAAGATGTCGAAGAAGCGAAGCAAGTTATATCACAGTTAGGCTTAAAAGTCAAGGTGGGGGAGCATATTTTAGACCGTTATGGCTATTTAGCAGGTAAAGATAGCGATCGCGCTTTTGATGTCAACACCATGTTTGCGGATAAGTCTGTCAAAGGGATTATTGCCATGCGCGGCGGTTGGGGCTGTAATCGGATTTTACCTTTACTCAACTACATCTGCATCCGCTCCCATCCTAAAATCCTTATAGGGTACAGCGATATTACTTCGCTATTGTTAGCAATTAATGCCCGCAGTCGGATTGTGACATTTCATGGTTTAGTTGCCACGTCTACCTGGAACGAATTTACGATAAATTACGTCAAGCGCATCCTATTTAATGGTGAAGCTGTGACAATGCAAAATCTCAACACTAATGAAGGGCGAGTGGAGGCGATCGCTCCCGGAAAGGCTAAAGGTAAACTAGTAGGTGGTAACTTGTCAGTACTATCAGCAATGGTCGGGTCGCCTTACTTACCTTCATGGAACAAAAGTATCTTGTTTGTGGAAGAAAAAGGCGAGGATGTTTATCGCATAGACCGAATGCTGACTCAGTTAAAAAACGCTGGAATTCTTAACCAAATTGCTGGCTTTGTCTTTGGGCAATGCACTAATTGTAGTCTTGGGGATGAACCGTCGTTTACCTTAACGCAAGTCTTGCAAGACCACATACTTCCCTTAGGCATTCCGGCTTGGTATGGTTCAATGATTGGTCACATTAAAGATAAATTTACCTTGCCAATTGGTGTGGAAGTTGAAATTGATGCCAATCTTGGGACAATACGAATGTTAGAATCTGCTGCCACATAGAAGTTAAAAGTTGTTATTTTTTATTTTTAATTTTACATTTTTTATTCAGACTGCTGACAGCTTAAACAATCAAAAATGCGGATAAACTCTATTTCCAACCATCCTATTCATCAAATACCATTCATTACCGCTGCGTCCAGTGGTGTTGGGATGGTTGATAAAGTTCTGCCCATTTTATCAGCACAAGTTGACTCGCTACCACCTGGTTTGGAAGCTATCATCGCCACTAGCGATTTACAGGGTATAGACCCAAATAATCAACGCCTTCTTGGTCATCTTGTAGCCGAAGAACTAGAAATTTTGGCTGAACAGGGAAAGATTCCATCACTAAAGACAACAGGCATTATTTTGGCTGGCGACCTTTACGCAAAAATAGATAAACGCGGTGGTGTGGGTGATGTACGTGAAGTTTGGCAAGCTTTTAGTCGCCGTTTTCGTTGGGTAGCTGGAGTAGCAGGAAACCACGACAGTTTTGGCAAGACTCCAGAGAACATGATAGCATTTCAAAATGAGCAAGGGATACACTATCTAGATGGCAATATTACTTGTGTTGATCAACTTCGTATTGCTGGCATTTCTGGAATCATCGGCAAGAACAGTAAGCCTTTTCGGCGTTTAGAAAATGATTTTATAAAAGCCATCCAAGAAATCATCAAGGAGTTGCCAAATATTTTAATTCTCCATGAAGGTCCCAATGATGCAGAAGCAAAATTGATGGGGAATGAATCTATCCGTGTCGAACTAGCCACAGCAAGGGATTTACTTGTAATTTGCGGTCATTCTCACTGGAAAGTGCCCATTACCTCTTTATCCAAAAGAGTACAAGTTTTAAACGTAGACACTCGCGCAGTAGTTCTCAGAGTTAATTAATGATTTCCTTCGTAGTAAGCGCTTTAGCGCTTAAAAACACGTTATGTGCTGACTACAAATCATTCTTTTAAGATTTAGATATTATACTTCTGATAAATTCGTCAAAGCTATAAATTCCGAAAATCATTCATCGTTTGCAAATAAGCATCTGGCAGTCCCGTATCAAAACACTTACCTTGAACGATGTAACCTGACATCCTCTCTTTCTGGCGCAACTTATCCAAACAGGTTGTTAACTGAAACTCACCTTTTAACCGTACATTATTTTCAATATCTTCCGCTAAACAATCAAAAATTTTGGATGTGAGTGCATACAATCCAAATATACATAAAAACTCATCATCTGCCATACCTTCAACATGCAGATGCTGACGTGCATACTCAATACTGGGTTTTTCGGATACTTGCGTTACTGAAAGTATCGTATTTTCCTCTTTCCAAACGCCTGTAACACAGCCAAGTTTATGCAATAACTCTGCTGGCATTGTCGTCAATCCTACCACATTATGATTGACTTGTTCGTAAACTTCTAAAACTTGCCGCGCACACGATTTAGCAATATCAGATGCGTAAATGTGGTCGCCAAGCATCAACAGAAATGGCTCATCTTTAACCCAATCTTTTGCACAATATACCGCGTGACCATAGCCTTCTTGTTTATCTTGAATCAAAATTGTGATTCTGTCACCTAAATCTACTAAATACTTGCTGTATTCTTGGTTTTGTGGTGATAGCTTCTCAAAAAGTTCTACTCTGGGTGGTCTTTGAAATAAATTTTTAAATATTTTTTTGTCCTCTGGTTGCACCACAATTGCAACTTCTTCAATTCCCGCATTAATTGCTTCTTCAACAATCGCCAAAATCACAGGTTTTGCCCTACCATCTTTATCGATTATCGGGAAAAGTTCTTTTTTCACAACTTTGGTGGCAGGAAATAACCGAGTGCCGAAACCTGCGGCAGGAATCACGGCTTTTCTAACTTTATTTTTCTGCATAAATCGTTAATTTCAAAGATTGCATTTGAGGAAAATCACGTTGAATTATTTCAATAACTTTTTGTTGACTTTCCTTGTCTTTAACAATAAATTGTGCAGTGCCGTCGCCCTGTGAACCAACTCCTTTGCCACCCAAAATGTAAGGTTGAATCAATTCATAATTAAGAAGTTGGTGCAGTATGGCAGCTGTTAACTGTTCGGGACAGGCGGGTATAAGATGTTTGTCAAATTCAGCTTGTGCTTGTTTCATCAAAAGACCAATTTGTTCTGCATCGCCTTTTTGGAGGGCATCAATTGCCGCTTGGGTAATTTTATAACTGATGTCACCCAGATATTTTTGCACATTCGCTTGTATTTCGGTGGTGGCGAAGGGATAACACTCATTCAGCTTGCTGAGGATTACTTGGGTATTTTTTGCTTCACCGAGATCCACTATGACAAAAAACAGATCCTGCGGGACATTAAGCTCGATGATATCAGTGCGATCGCCATCAAATATCATCGCAATTGGGCGGTTCCCGTAAGCACAAGCCTGATCCATCCGTCCACAGCGCGAAGGTGTGGTAATTTCCCCCAGATAGGCAAACTCCATCTCGCCCCGCTGAGTCATTTTTAAGTCATATACTTGATTAAATGCCCTCGCCACAAGTACGCAAATCGCCGCACTTGAAGACAGTCCTTTTTGAATCGGCAAATCTGTTAGATAATTGTCAATTTCCAGTCCACCCACATGAAAGTGTGTCAGAAATTGGTAAGCAACGCCAGCCGCATAACTGAAAAAACCGCCCTTTTGGGCTTCAGCAAGCAAAGCATGCTTTTCCATCGGCAAAGTTAGCGTTTTATCAGTTCCGTTACTCATACAGGTGTGCATAACCAACTGATTTGTATGAGGCTTTACCTCGGCATAAAGCCCCTGATTAGTGCCAACAAGCAGCGTGTAGCCCACCTCCAGTTGAGGATTGATACGGCGATAACCTCCAGCCCAATCACTGTGTTCGCCAAACAGACACAAGCGTCCCGGAACAAAAATTTTCATCAATTTCACCCTGGAAGATGCAAAATTTCCTGTGTAGTGTATGTAGTACATTCATTGGCAAGTCCCTTATGAATAAGTATCGCTTTCAAAGGTCATTTGCTGAAGATCCAAGCATTAGCGATCGCCTTTTTAACTTATTGGAAATTGTCTTCCCGGAAATCAAAATTAGCGACGCAGCGCAAGTTGGTAGAACGCTTGGTGCATCCTGGGAATCTGCTTCTACTCCCTTTATCCGCTTGCATGATGACGTAGCGATTAGCCATGTAGGAGTGTTAGAAATTCCCATGCAACTGATGGGACAAAATATCACAGTTGGCGGAATCCACGCAGTATGTACTCATCCAGAATATCGCCGACGCGGTTATTACCGGGAGGTTATGGAAGAGGTGCTTGATTACTGTGAAAACCGTTACGATACGCTTGTGCTAACAACAGCACAACCAGAGTTGTATCAACCTTTCGGCTTTCGCGTTGTCGGAGAACACATTTTCATCGCCAAATGTGACTCAGCAGGTGGCACGGATGGCTTCCGATTAATTAATACTTCTGATACTAATGATGTAAAATTGCTACACCGACTCTTGGAAATACGCGAACCTGTCTCCAACATCGTAGGCATAGTGAATGAAAAGGCTGTATTCTGCGTCAATGAAGGAAGAAACCCTCTATACTATGCCCCCGACTTGGATGTTATCATTTGTATGGAAATAAAAGATACACAACTTCAGCTTTTCGATGTGGTAGGCACGAGAATCTGTAGTTTAGCTGAGATTCTTGAAAGAATACCCGAACGCATTCAAGAAGTTGCGATCTACTTCAGCCCAGATCGCCTGAATGCCGATGTGCAAGCATTATCTCACATCCTCGATGGAGATTCTCTGCTGATGGTTCGCGGTAACTTTGCCGCAGAGGGTGAGAAATTCATGCTACCGCGTTCTGCACGTTGTTGATGATTGTTGATGTGCGCTCGGCAACTACAGACGCAGATAGTTGTTGATTTTTTATACCAAAACTCCAAATTCTCTACAGTCTTGCTTCGTCTTTTTCGTCACCCATAATGGTAAGTCATGTTTTATTAACAAGTGTCAGTTAATAAAGTGTCACTCACCAGATTCCCGGCTTTATGGCAGAAGAGATATTCTTAGTAGTGCAAGGAGTGATACCACTTCATCATATGTTTGCCACAGGTTATCCTCACAATCCTCCTCACTTAGGGGGTATTGCGGGTTCCAAATGTTGCATCAAACAAGTGGGTTGGTATACAGTTATACGAGAAAGCGCTTGAGTGAGCAAAACTCTCAAGCGCTTGTTCGTGTGTGAAAAAAAAAGGGTTACTAGCATTAAATAACACCTTGTAATCCTTTATGTATGCTTCTGAAAATTTTCCCAAAACCTCAATTTATACTGCTTTTAGGAAAGCGTACAATACCCGCTGTAGGGGTTGGGAGAATCCCTGACTCCGAGGAACAACCGTTGTATTATGTCTCTTTCCAGCACGAGCGTTTTCACTATCGCCAGGAAAGTGAAAAATAGGGCAGGAATCACGCGCGTTGTTCGTGGAGCATTGAACGTTAGTCGTGGGGATAAAAAAGCCTGCCCTATTTTTTTGCGGCAAATTCGACACCCAAGTTCTTGGGTAAGATGCGCCAAAATACATCCGGATCTTCGGAATATGCGCTCTTGATTTTGTGTAGGAAAGTCCCTCGGAGTCGTTTGAAAAATGAAGCGGCACAACATGTTGTGCCCCTACAAACAACTCAAAGGTTAGTGCAGGTAATTTACCCGATGACGAAGTTCACCAACTTCCCTGGAACCACAATCACCTTTTTAATTTCCCTACCCTCAATGTAACGTTGGGCAATTTCCGATTCACGCGCATACTTTTCCAAAGCTGCTTTATCAGCTTGCGCCGGCACTTGAATTGACCCGCGAGTTTTGCCCATAATTTGAATCACCAAAGTGATTTCATCAGCTACCAAAGCCGTAGGGTCAAATTTTAGCCAAGGTTGAGTGTGAACTGAATCAGTGTTGCCCAACAAATGCCACAATTCATCAGTAATATGTGGGGCGAAAGGTGCCAGCAATATCACCAAACTTTGAATACCTTCAGCATAAATTGGTGAATCTTTGCAGCTAGCATCAGCAAGGGCATTACTTAACTTCATCAATTCGGAAATAGCAGTATTGAATTGATAATCGCCCTGCAAATCTTCCGTAACTTCCTTAATAGCAGTGTGAATCGCCCGCCGCAATTCCTTCTCAGGCTTACTTACTTCCCCCGTAGTGACGCGATTCATCGCGTCCATATTATTAACAGATGTCACCAAACGCCAAACCCGATTCAAAAACCGAAATTGACCTTCAACATCAGCATCTTCCCATTCCAAATCTTTTTCCGGCGGCGCTTTAAACAAAATAAACATTCGTGCAGTATCCGCCCCATACTTCGCCAATACTTCCTCTGGATCGATGCCATTGTATTTCGACTTAGACATCTTTTCATAGAAGATTTGTAGCGTTTCGCCCGTTTCTGGATCTCTCGGATTTGCGGGATCAACTTGTGCCGATGGAATGTACTTCCCGGTGACAGGATTTTTGTAAGTTAAACCTTGCACCATACCTTGAGTCAACAGACGTTGGAAGGGTTCATCGAAGTTCAACAAACCGCGATCGCGCAACACTTTAGTAAAGAACCGCGAATATAACAAGTGTAAAATCGCGTGTTCAATACCACCCACGTATTGATCCACTGACATCCAGTCATTCGTCTTCGCTGAATCAAAAACCTGCTGTTCATTCTTAGCATCAGGATACCGCAAGAAATACCACGAGGAATCAATAAAAGTATCCATCGTGTCAGTTTCTCGCTTTGCGGGAGTGCCGCAACTCGGACACGGCACATTGACAAAAGCTTCCATCTGTGATAAAGGTGAACCACCGCGTCCACTAAATTCTACATCTTCCGGCAACTGCACTGGCAAATCTTCATCGGGAACTGGCACTGTGCCACAGTTAGGACAGTGAATTACTGGTATCGGTGCGCCCCAGTAACGCTGCCGCGAAATCAACCAATCCCGCAAGCGATATTGCACCCGCGCTTTACCAAATCCTTGTTTTTCGGCATATTCGACGATCGCTTGCTTGCCTTCACCAGATGCCATACCATCGAAGTCACCAGAATTAATCATAATTCCTGGTTCGGTGTATGCTTGTGACGTTTCTTGTTCGGCATCTTGTGGCACAATCACCACTTTGATGGCTAAATTCTGTTCTTTGGCAAACTTGAAATCTCGCACATCGTGCGCCGGTACACCCATCACTGCTCCAGTACCATATTCATACAGTACATAATCGGCAATCCAAATCGGAATTTCTTCCCCAGTAAACGGGTTAATTGCTTTACCACCAGTAGGTATACCCCGCTTCGGCTTATCTTCCGCAGTGCGTTCCAACTCGCTTTGATTGGTAACTTCTTGGACAAACGCTTCTACCGCTGCTTGCTGTTCTGCGGTTGTTACCTGCTTCGTCAAAGGATGTTCTGGCGCTAACACCACGTAAGTAACGCCATAAACCGTATCTGGGCGGGTAGTGTACACGCCAATTTTTTCATTTATCCCGACAATGGGAAATTCCAAGTACGCACCTGTGGATTTACCAATCCAGTTTGCTTGCATCAACTTGACGCGTTCGGGCCAACCTGGCAATTTGTCCAGATCATTTAATAATTCTTCAGCATAGTCGGTAATCTTCAAAAACCACTGCCGCAATAATTTGCGTTCAACTTTGGCACCGCTACGCCAAGAACGCCCTTCGCCATCAACTTGCTCGTTTGCCAATACAGTTTGGTCAATGGGGTCCCAATTTACCGCTGCTTCTTTTTGGTACGCTAACCCCGCCTTCAAAAATTGCAAGAAAATCCACTGCGTCCACTTATAATAATCAGGGGAACATGTAGCTACTTCGCGTTCCCAGTCGATTGACAAACCCAGACGCTGCAATTGCTGCCGCATCTGAGCGATATTTTGATACGTCCACTTTGCCGGTGGAACACCTCTATCGATGGCGGCGTTTTCTGCTGGTAAGCCAAAGGCGTCCCATCCCATCGGGTGTAGTACCCGATAACCTTGCATCCGTTTGAGGCGGGCAATCACATCAGTAATCGTATAATTACGGACGTGACCCATGTGCAGGCTGCCCGATGGATAGGGGAACATGGATAAGGCGTAGAATTTTGGCTTGTCGCTATTTATAGGTGTTTTGTCCAAGCCTAATTCAGTCCATGTTTTTTGCCATTTTTCCTCAATTTCTGCTGGGTTATATCGGGAATCCACTACTTAAAACTCCTTACATACGCTGACTTAGACGCGAACGCGTCTTGTTCGCCGTTAGGCGTCCCCCCGAAGGGAAGAGAAGCGGCTTTCTGCAAACCATCGCTTCTGTTTCGCTATTGTGGCATACTCTAGAGTTACCCTGACGGCTTAACTGCCTATGGTAACTAGTTTTTCTGTTTTAGTATTTTCTCTGAGCAAATTATTCCTACTTATTTTTCTAGCTAAAAATTAATAATTTTTTTTCTAAAAATAACATTCATACCAACTTCGACCATAAAAGATTTGCCCATACTCTGAAAAGATTCTTCCCACAGATGGCTGTTAACTTACGATGATTGTCCAGAAATTAGAAAGTTATTTAGTTTTGCTGAAATAAGATAATTATAAGTACAGTAATGAATAATTATAAACAAAAAAATGCCGTTAAGGGCAAAGAATTATTAATCAAAAATTACTCCTGCTCTTTGCCGAAGGATAAGGAGAATAAAGTAGAGCAGTTAGCAATGGATGCTCTACAAAATATGCATCCAATACCTAATGACATACTCAATACAATAAAAGAGCAGAATATTATTATTGAGGATTCTTAGTGGTAAAGGTTTTTGTGTATGGCACGCTCAAACCAGGTGAAGCCAACTATAAAACATACTGTGCCGATAAGGTGGTAGATGCTCATAGAGCTTACGCATTGGGTAAATTGTTTGCTCTGCCGATGGGCTACCCGGCGATGACGCTAGGAGATAGCCTTGTCTACGGATATTTACTCTTTTTTACCGACTTAGGGGTTTTAAGTGAGCTAGACGAGCTGGAAGGTTACCAGCACACCAGAGCTGCGTCAGAAAACCTTTATTATCGACAACAGATTAAGATATACGATCCACAAGGGCGTAGAGGCGGAGCAGAGCCTATTAGTCAGAAATCGCTGGGTTTTGCTTGGAGCTACTTAATGACACCAAAGCAAATCTACCAGCTAAGAGGCATCCTTCAAAGCGATGGCTGGTGGAGTGGCTGCGGCTTAACGGCTGAGCAGAGTTATGATTTATAAGTTAGGAATTAACAGTTAACTCCTGAATTAATTTAGTTCCTGTTCAGTTTTTTCTGGTTGAGGTGCAACCGGTTCAACTGGATTTTCAGGAGAGGCTTCTGCCGTTTTGGGAATTGGGAAGACAGGAGTATTTACGGCAACCATCAGCGGCGAGGCAGCAACAGGCGAAGGCGTCTGTTGTGTCGGCTCGATTGATGGTTTTTGAGCCAGTTTAGGTACCCTTAAATCCCCTTCTGGTAGCAAAAAAGAAACTGCACTAATGACACAAGCGGCGACTGCGGCACCTCCATACACCCAAGCAAGCCGGGAACGGCGACGCAAAGAATCCATCACTTGCTTGACTGTTTCTTCTATTGGCTGTTGTGGCTGTGGCACTGGAAGAGTCCGCACGCCTTGCCTTAGCTTTAACAGTCGCGCATACAAGAGTTTGACTGAGGCATCGTTTGCCAGCCATTCTTCAACTTGCTTGCGTTCGGCAGCTGTCACCTCACCATCGAGGTAAGCACTTAATAACTCGAAGCGATCGCGCTTCACCATATCCATATTACCCGCAGTTTCATTGGTATGCATAGTGTTACCATCTAGCAAATCTTTATTAACTTGCAAGTTGGAACGATCGTCAAACTGAGAATCAGTAGTCATCTTAACATTATTACCAATTCCTAGACGGGTAAACACAGCGGACAGGGGTGAGAAACTAATCAATTTTTCTCCTGACGCCAGAAGCACTCTGCATTATCTTAATATTTCTTAATCAATGATTAAATTCTGCCACTTTACCAGAGTCCGGATACATACTGGAAATTAAGTATCTAGATAACTTTGTAACTGAGTTTGCAATCTCGATCTTGCCCTGGCTATTCTCGACTTAACTGTTCCCAAGGAAACACCGGTGATTTCGGCAATTTCTTCGTATGCCATTCCTTCAATTTCTCGGAGGATAATAGTAGTGCGGAAGACCTCAGGTAAATCGGCGATCGCCGAGCGCAGTTGCTCGTAAAATTCTCTAGTCGTCAGTTCTTCCTCTGGTCCTGGGGTATCTCCGGCAATTTCCCAATCCATCTCGCCATCCTCTACCGAACGAGGAGCATCGAGTGACAAGGGACTAACAACCCGCTTGCGTTTTCGTAACTCATCGTAAAACAAGTTCGTCGCAATCCGGCTCAACCAGCCCCGGAACTTAGCTGGCTCTTGCAATCGGTTAACATTCCGATATACTCGAATCCAAACTTCCTGAGCCAAATCAGCTCTGTCAGCCCAATCAGGAGCGAGGTGGTATAAAACCCTATCAACTTGAGTCTGAAAGCGGCGCATAAGTTCCGCAAACGCAACACGATCTGGGCGCAGTCCGGTTTGACAGCGTAAAATTAAATCGTGATTAGAGAGTTTGTCAACTTGCACTGATGCTTCTGGAAGCCTCGCATCAACCGTTGACCAGGATACAGTAATCGATTGACTCATAGATCGCACTGACTTTAAAACATCCCTATCTATTAGACCTGCTTATCGGCAGAAAGTTTCTCTGGTGAGTGCCGGATTTATGACTGGAACAATAGTCAAGTATTATAAAAATTCAATGCTAATAAGAGTTATTGTTTGTCACGAATGAGTCAAAAGTGCCGAGTTATGATTTATTCGGTTGTTTATTCTCAGATAGTTATTTTGTGGATAATTCCTTCTCGAAAACAAGCTGTAAGATGATTCCTCAGTTATCAACAGTTTAAAAAGATGTCACAAATCGAATAATCCCTTATATGGCAGAGATTGTTGCCAGTTAAGTTATTAGAGTACTATCTTTATAAACACAAAAACAAAAAATATTTGTCCACGTTTTTTGGCAATTATTGAGGTCTGGCTAGATTCATGGCAAAAGTAAGTGACAGATTTTGTTTTTACCGCCTGGATAGTCACCCTTTTATGGGTCATTTGTCAGTTGGTGATGACACAGCAAGGTTACTTAGAAATGTGCAACATTAAAAACTGACACTTTACGGTTGACAAAGTAGCGTAAAATAATCAATAAGGGTATGACACTTGCGTGCTTTGATTCAGAGAGTTGAGCAAAGTGTTCTTAGACAAAAAAGCAATTTCTCTGCCTTGTCTTTTCTGTGTCTGACTTTCCCCATCTCTTCTTGTCTCCTCATTTTAAGCTGTGTAGCTACTATGACTGTTATTTTTTCAGCATTGTTACCAGAATTGTTAGTGGCGTTTGTGTGTGTACATGATAACTAGCATCAGTATTGCTTTGCTCCGGTACGCGAACTTGTAAAAAGAAATTGAGGGAAAATGTAATTGTTACTGCTAGCAATAGTTTCTCAAACATGATTTTACTCCCACCCACACCATTAATGATTGATTGCTGTACTTCCAGAGTTCCTGAAAACAAAGTTTTTCACCGAAGTTTTTCTGTAGGCACAGCCCATATAGCCCTAGTTTGCCCACTGGTATCGGCAAATTCATAAGGAAACTGATAATTATTTGTAAATTTTCTATTTATAGAGCAGAAACAATCTAACGATGACGATGGTAAGAAATGAATCTGTAGCGCGTATAGTCATGTTGCTCTGTTTTGGCACAGCAATCTTATCTCTGGCTGTGCATTGGCGCATGATTGCAGCAGAACGGCAGTTTGAGACTAGGTTGCGGCGAGATCCTACAATGGCGGAAGCCGCAGCGAACACGTCTACGCCCGTGTTGTCTTCAACGCCGACTGCTAAGTCAGCAAAAGTGGCAAAAAATGTCGCTAGGACGGAGGCTCCAAAAAAGACGCGGTTGGTGGTGCAGGAACCAAGAGAGAATCCAACTTCGTCCAACCCGGCAAAGTTCCTATTAGCGCAGGGTTTAGCTAAACAAAAATCATCCAATAGCGTCGGATTTGGCAAGACGCAAGTCGTGGTTGATTTAAGCGATCGCCGCGCCTATGTTTACGCAAAAGATGAGGTGATAGCCAGCTACCCAATTGCTGTTGGTAAGAAAGGCTGGGAAACGCCGACAGGTTCTTTCCAAGTGATGCAAATGCAACACTATGCTGTGTGGCGACACCCAATTACAGGCAAAGTATTTCCAGCAGGTACTAATAGTCCTTTGGGAGACCGATGGATTGGTTTTTGGTCAGATGGACGCAATCAAATTGGTTTTCACGGCACTCCGGATACCCAAGTGATCGGAAGTGCCATATCTCACGGCTGTTTAAGAATGCGTAATCCTGATGTGCGAATGCTGTACAAGCAGGTGGGTTTGGGGACAACTGTAGTAGTGCGCGATTGATTAGTTAATAGTCCAGAGTCAAGAGTCAATGGACTGTTGACTTTGGACTGTTGACTCTTGACTACTGTGATTTTTGCTCAAAGTTAGGTGCGTATGCTTGGAGTAAGGCACTAACTTGACCCAGAACTTCATTACCAGTGTTTTTGCTTAACGCTTGCCGTTCTGGGAAGAAATTCGGTCGATCCAGGTAACGGGAGATTGCCTCGCTTACTTGCTGGGCGATCAATTCCTGAAGTTCTGTATTGGCACGTTGGCGCTGGTAGCTAGCACCTTCTTCTGTAGTCGCATACAGGGGAGGGAGGCGGTTGAGGGCGTAAGCGGCAATATCCCCAACATCAAGAGAGCTTTCGCTGGTAGCTTCAATTTCTGCTACCCTGGAGATCGCCTCGGTAAGTACCAATTCTTCCATGACGTTAATGAATTGTTTGCGAGGTACCGCCACCACCTCACCAGTCAATAGCGCTCCCATCAGCCGATCCAACTCCACGTACTCTTCAATTGAAAGTTCATTGGCGTTATCACAGATTCGCCCGACTTCTGCTTCCATTGCTGGTGTGAGATAACCATCCTGGAGAGCTTGTTCCACAATTTTTTCGATACTCATAACCCTCATCATCTTTACGCCACCACTCTTCTTGGTAGGGACGGTAGCAAATCAATCCATTTTATTTTGCCTAATTGTCGGCAAAAAACCAACAAATTACACAAATATATTACGTACAGACGTGAGCGATCGCTCCCAGTGCCTATTGAACTCCAGGGGTTCGCCAGGGTGTTGGGTCAACAGATTTCCCATTGACGTATAACCCCCAGTGTAAATGTGGACCGGTGGAGGCACCTGTCGCTCCCACTGCGCCAATTAATTGACCAGGTTGCACCATATCGCCTTCTTTAACATTTATTCGACTCAGATGCATAAAAATGCTGGTAACACCTTGACCGTGGTCAATCCCAACTACGTTACCGTGAACCCGGAAACCTTGGGATACTCTACCTACCAAAGCGACTCGTCCAGCAGCGGGTGCAACTACGGGCGAACCCGCTGCACCAGCGTAGTCAACGCCACGATGGTAATAGTCCTTTGCAAATTTACCATTATAGTAGCGACGTACACCATAAATTGTGGAAACTCTTCCGCCGTTTGGCTTGATAAAGGCACCATTCCAATATTTTTCTGGTGTCATTAATGCTTTGAAAGCCGCTACACGCTTGAGTTCAAGCTCTGTGGCATCCACTCCGGCTTTTCCGGGTGGTAGATTAATCCGTTGTACTGGGAATGTGCGATCGCGCACTTGCACAGCCAAGTTTTGCACAGTCCCATCGCCCGAAACCCGAAGTGCTCTAGAACCCGCATTTTCTATTGGTGTCGTAGGGACAAAAGCCCGATACTGATTGGGCGCAATTTCAAATGCTGGGTATGTCTTTTCTCCACTAGTCACTGTGGGATTGCTACCATTCCCCGGATTATCTAGATTAATGACCACCGATAGGGTATCCCCTAACTCAGGTTTACTTGGAGTAACTTTTACTTGCAAAGCATCTACAGGTAATGCTAATGCGACGGGGAAAGCAGCAAACATCCCCATCAACAGACCGGTAGCACGGCGATGGAGTTTTAAATTTTTGAGGGCAAAACCGAGCAACTTCTTTTCAGAATTACTAGTGCGATCGTCGATAGTCATATTACACAAAAAAATCTCTTGCTTCTGTGGAACAACAGACTAGCCTATTATCTCTAGTGTTTCCTAACCGAAGCAGATATTTTTTGATATTTTCTAAGCATTAAGTCATCAGCGTCAAGAAACCTCGCCTGGTGAGGCTTTGACTGGGTAAGAAGATTATTGCCAATCTCTAATCCCCAATTCCATTTTTAGTTAATCAATTAAACCTGCTTCTCTGGCTCTGATTTCAGTGACAATACGGTTATTTTTACCTTGATTTTTTAATTCTTCAGAATCAATACCTAAAAGTAGGGAGTTTTTTTATCAAATCTTTACATATCTGAAGATAAGAACAAGTTTTACAGGAAATTTACCCCGTGGAAAAAATCTGTAAAAAACGAGCAAACCTTCTCACTCATGAGGGGTTATTGCTAACAATGTCAATATTAATCAGAAAACCCGCACTCCTCATTGAGAGCCTCCATCAAAAATCTCTCGTCTTAAACCGATAACTAGCTTTCGTTTGCTCGTTTTTTATGGCTTTGTGCGTCCCCCTAGCTACCGCGTATTCACAGGTAGGGGTACAGCGCCAGAAATCGCCTTTACCATGTTTGACCGAGAGCATAGAAAAAGTGCGATCGCCAATATCCTGAATTTTTTGCTATCAATCATGAATAAACTTTTCACCCTGGTTGACTGACAAAAGTTTGAGCAACCGACCGACCACAGGGGGTTGGAGCACCGTAAAGTTTGAATAAAAAAGAAAGGTAAAAACTTTCCAAAGGGGCAACAAGTGCCTTAACCTGACTGGTGGCTAAACACAGATAGGTGCATCAATGGAAACAACCTCCCGTCTTTATCATGAATTAACCAAGCTTCTAGGTCAATCACTATGTAGGGTCAGATAAACGACATTTATATACACTGGTCTGGATGTTGATTGGTTTAATTTACGCAGGTAGTGTTAATCTCACAAAGTGGGCTTCTTACATCACTCTTCCGTGCTATGTTTGCCCTTCCTCGGCAGCGACGGTTTAGTCGTTGGTTACATAATCCACGTATTAATGTGCAAAAAATATACAGCCTAATAATTCAAAGTGCATTAAGTCAATGGGGTGGGCCAGAATTGTACTTAAGTCTTGATACAACAATGCTTTGGAACGAGTTTTGTATCATGAGTATCTGCGTGGTCTACCGAGGAAGGGCTGTGCCTGTTGGTTGGAGAGTTCTTGCTCATCCTAGTAGCAGTGTTAAATTTGAGACTTACAAGATATTACTCAATAGCGTCGCGCGCATTTTAGCAAAAAAAGTCGTGCATTGTATTGCTTGCAGACCGTGGGTTTGTTGATCTTGAACTGATGCGTCATTGCCAAGCTCTCCATTCGAACTATCGTATACGTGTTAAACAAAACCGTATTGTCTGTCGTCCTGGAAAGCAACCGGTTCAAATTAAACAATTTCACTGTTGTTGGGGCTTTCATAAAGTTATCCACGCCCTATCGCCTGCTTATACGCCCGTCAACAATTTTTCCCAAGATCTGCTCTAACCATTTGAAGCAAAAACACCCAAAATTTTGGGTGCTAATGACGAATCTATCGCGGAGCGTGGAGTGTTCGCGTTGGCGAACGCGAGTGCGTGTCGCAGACAAGCCTCTCGAACGCGAGTGCGTCGGGAGCATCTCTCGAAGAGAAGCGTCTCCGCATCTGAGAAGCCTGCCCAATTTTGGCGATTGTTTTTCCCAAGGGAGATGCAATTTTACTTCATAACGTTAAGGTCACAAAAACAGACCCTTATCGTTTGGTATCGCTTGCCGTTGGACGCGAATGTATCGCGCTTGTGTGTTCTGGGCTATTCTCAGTAACGAAGCAACATCACTACAAACGTTTCATGAGTATGGTTTGAGGTTTGATATCGAAGAGAATTTTTTGGACGATAAATCAAATGGTTTTAATCTCGAACGCTCAGAGATTCGTTCTTCTACAGCACTATCTCGTTTATGTTTGGTTTTAGCGATCGCAACTGTGTACCTCACCTCAATTGGAACTCAGGTTGTTAACGCAGGAAAACTTCGTTTCGTAGGTCCACACTGGTATCGTGGTAACAGCACCTTCTCCTACCTACGTATTGGTGTTCGTATGGGTTAAAACTGCGATCGCTAATCATTGGGAATTATTTTCGACTTTTTCACTTTTTGCTTCTCTCGATCCCGAACCTTCACGCGAAAAGCCGAAAACAAGAACGTCAAAAGTTTTTACTTGAATTCAAAGCTACCATTTATCAATACTCTCAAAAAGCGGATGAGCGAAGCTGGCAAGAAATCGGCTCCTAGAAAACCAGATCGGGAAGAAGACAAAGGTATGGAAAATTTTCCATACCTTTGTCTAAGTTCGACAAAGGGTACTACCCGCGATCGCTTAGCCAAAAGAGTAGGTCTTGGTTCGGGGCGCACATACTCTAAAGCTGTCAAAGTAGTGGAGTTCATAGACCAACAAACAAGTTTAGGACACCAGGAAATAGTAAGAGAACTCCGTCAAGTTCTGAACTCAAAAAGTGTAGATGCTGCTTATCAATTCTTTAAAGAAAGCAAAAAGAAGGATAGCGATCGCGGAGCGTACCCTAAAGGGCTGTTACCTCCGGTAGATTGCTCAATTACAGATTCCAAGTCTTGCAACCAGATAGCAAAAAGCTGCTGGAACTGCCAGCACCGACTAGAGTCGGTAGACAACCAAAGTATTTACTGTAATAAATCTGGCGTTATCAACCTGATAAATAAATCTGGGGACGAGCGGGGTCGGGAGTGTCCTGATTGGAGATACAGGTACTCACCAGCCGAACCACTGAAAAACCCAACCTTCGCTCTCCAACTGTTGCTGCCACTCGAATGGCAAGACAAGCTCGAAGAAACAGCAGCATTACTTGATATAGACGCAGTTACCTGGGTGAAAAACCTAATCGGCGCAAATTTGTTCCCCAAGTGGAGCTTAGACACAATTCCCGACCTGAAAACGGAGCGAAGTCCCTCCTTATCGGGGTAATTGAATGTGCCACTATCAATCTCGGTCGAGTAAACAGCCCTGTGGGCGGAGGCAAGACTAATGTCGGTAGGGGAAAATATAGCGCCTTTCAGTTGAGTCCAATACAGTCTGGTAAAATTTGAATAGAGTGTATTAATCAAATTTTTATGAAGGCTTACGACCAGGACTTGCGCCAAAAAATTATTGAGGCTTTTCGGAATCGAGAAGGTTCATATCGAAAGCTGGCAAAACGTTTTCATGTAAGTCTCAGTTTTATACAGACGTTACTAGGGCGCTATTTAGACACAGGAAGTATCGAACCATTACCACATAAAAGTGGGAATCTACCCAAAATACAAGAGAAACATTATCCAATTTTACAAAAATTGGTAGAAGAAAATAACGATGCAACCTTAGAAGAATTATGCGAACAAATAGAGTTACAAACTCAGATAAAAATTAGTCCATCAGGAATGAGTAAAACGTTACAAAAGCTCGAATTGACCCGAAAAAAAAACCTTACACGCAGTAGAGCAAGACACGGATAGAGTCAAAAAATTGAGACAACAGTTTTGGGAACTTATCCGTACATTTGACTTGAACAGTTTAGTTTTTGTTGATGAGTCTGGGGTAAATATAGCTATGACTAGACTGTATGCTAGGGCACCCAAAGGAAAAAGAGCACACGGTTCTCGTCCAGACAAGCGCGGTAAAAATGTAACTATCATTGGGGCGAGCGCTACCCGTGGGATTGTTGGTGCAATGAGTTTTAAAGGTGGAAATGATAAAAATGCATTTGAAACCTATATTAACCAAGTTTTAGTACCTAATTTATGGAAAGGAGCTTGTGTAGTTATGGATAATTTAAGCTCTCATAAAGTTGTAGGTATCAAAGAAGCTATTGAATCTGTAGGTGCTCATTTAATTTATTTATCGCCCTATTCACCAGACTTTTCTCCAATAGAGAATTTTTGGTCAAAAGTTAAAGAATTTTTACGTTCACAAGAAACAAGAACTTATTCCCATTTAGATAAAGCTATTACAGATGCTTTGAAAACTATCAATTTAAGTGACATTCTTGGTTGGTTCAAACATTGTGGTTATTGTACTGCATCCAACTGAAAACCGCTATAATAAAGAGGTTAGTGATCCTCAAGGAAAATACTACCAGATGGAAATTGCTGGGTTAGACGTACCGCAGGCGGCTTTAGCTGACAAACGAATTAGGAAACCCAGAAACCTACCTCTAACAAAACCACCCCTATTTACTCATAAGCACTACGAGATGATCGCAACTGGCGCACCAATTATCAGTGCAACAAGCGCATACCTTAAGTATCCAGATTGGCATGAATACGGTAATGGTCGCTTTCACTTCCAAAAACCGTTCGGAAAAGGGCGCTACATAGAGTTTTACATCCTCAACCAGCAGTTGCATCACCCGGAGTACATTTGCAACCAAGCAGAACATGAAATTCTCAACCGATACGGTCTGGAGGCAGCACGACTTCATGCTGTGTTTGCAACTTATGCAGCCATGCAGGCAGAACCTTGGAAAGAACCGTTTGTTCTCAAAGGTAGCGAGCTAATTGAAACATTACAGATTTACAAAACTAAAAAACTGACTAAATCACAAAAACTGAAAGCAATAGTAGATTTAGCCTTGGTTGTTGGGACTCTTGGTGCAGTCATCCATTGGTATGAGGGAAAATTAAACCTGTGTGTTAAAGAGCGTAGCTTACTCTGGGTAGTAAGTGTACAGGAATACAGTCAGCCAATATTAGGAGATGTGGATGAACTTTGTGAAGTTATAATCCGGGTACAACCGGGTCTTTGGACTTATAACTTCCTCAACCTTGAAGGTGAGCGGGAGAAGCGGTCATTATATCAGTACGGACTTATCCCGAAACAACTATTCGATATAGACCCGTATCGCCAGAAACTAGCAGTTAGTTTAGGCTTATATATCGTTGAGAATAGCCGCGCTCACAAAAGTGGAGTTTACACAATCGAAAATCTACTAACCCAAGTTGCTAGTTATGCTTGCAGGTGTTCAGGTGGCGTTGCATAAGTAATAAAATCCCCTCCAGAGGAAAAATTAGGAGGGGTAATGCTAAACGAAATAATTACAATTTATGCGCTTCCCTGATGACCTGTTAAAGGCGATCAGGCATAAAGACGATATTCGTCGTGCGATGAGTGACGCAGAAATTATTACAACGGCGTTGGTTGCAGCAATATTCTTTCATGGTAATCATAGCAGTGCTTGTAGCTACATGAAAGACCACAACTTAATAGCAGATATGGAGCGAAAAGTCACGATTTAATCGGCGATTACACAATGTCGGAATGTTAATTAACGATTTATTTCATCAAATAGGTATGATACTCAAACAAAGCAGTGATGATACTGAGTATCTTTTAGATTCATTTCCTGTACCAATGTGTGATAATATTCGGATTTTCAAGGTAAAGTTAATAAAGTCCGAGGAATACAGAGGTTACATTGCTTCTAAAAAACGCTATTTCTATGGGGTAAGAGTTCAGCTATTAACCACAAAAAATGGTATTCCGGTTGAATTTGTGTTTATGCCTGGTAGCGCTTCGGATGTACGTGCGCTCAATGCCTTGCCGTTAAATTTACCACCAGGTAGTGAAGTATATAGTGATGCAGCATACACAGATTATCATGCTGAAGATGACCTTTCCGACTCATCTGAGATTGAGTTGAAAGTAATGCGGAAAAAGAACTCTAAACGTCAGGATGAGCCGTGGAATCAGTATATCAAGCAGTGTACTAGACATTACATTGAAACGGTATTTAGTAGCATCACTTGTGTCTTTCCAAAGTCAATCCATGCAGTGACTTATAAAGGGTTTTTACTGAAGTTAGAAGCATTCATTTTTGCTTTCAGTTTGAAACAAGCATTTGTTTAATGAGTCAAATATAATGCTTTAATCTAATTCAGTATTTGTGTTTTTGAGTTAGTTGAGATGGCGGTTGCGCGTCGCGCAACCGCCACTTCGTCCTGAACGATCGCACGACTATTCAAGTGCAAAGTACCCCCACCTTGATAACCCGCAACTTGGGTTACTAAATAAAGTATTACCTTCTGGAGAAATACAACGGGCAATTGCAGATCGTAGATATGGATGGAAATTAAAAGAAACCGTAGACAACGCTCTACTTGTGTTAAGAGATATCGGTAGTTTTGGAATTGAATTTGATAATGAAACTTATCCTCAATGGCTAAGACCTATCTGGAACTTACCAGATAATTTAGCTAGTTTACCTACAAAGGAAAGGAATCAGTGCCTTTTAGGTTCAAAATGCCTTCCTGACCACTACCTTGTGAAACACTGGTTTCCAGCATTGATAACTTTTAAGTTACCCCCCACTACACAAAAAGACTTAGATAATTTAGTAACTCATAATACTGAAACAGGCAAAAAGATTACTAAACGTAAATGCAGAAAATCTGATAGATTACCTGACGCTAATCAAGCTGACTTTGACTCCAAGCCTCCACAAATTAAAACGAACCAACCAACAGAGCTAACCGGAGCTATAGTACAGCAACGTCGCAAAGCTATTCGGATGAGCCAAACAGAACTTGCCCACGCTATGGGTAAAAGTCAAAGCTGGGTGCGTGATATTGAGAATAAACTCAAAGACCAAGTAATTAAGCCAAAATACGCTCTCCAACTCAAATTCATACTTGGTATGTCTTAACAAGTTATTGTAATAATTATTAATATCAAGTTGCGATAACGAAGTTAAGCCTACGGCTATCGCTCGATAGTATCTGTCATTGCGACCAGAACACCGGAACGTAGTGTAGGGTAAAGCCTTCTCCCAGAGGAGACGCACTTGCGTTCGGCATAGCTTCGCTTAACCCGTAGCGTGTCGCAGACAAGCAATCTCATCAACACGATACTACTACGGCAGAAGGCAACTTAGTATAACAAGCCCACAGCATCATTAGGAATAAGCGCAACTGGCACATATATCTTCTGTTATCGATCTTCAAGAGTCAAGGGTCAACAGTCCAAAAAATCTAGACTGTTGAATGCGTGACTCTTGACAACCTCTAGGAAAAAAATATGACACTTGCGCTCATTCCTAATCATGATCCTGTGGGCTTTTTTGTTGAAACAACAAATAAAGAGGAAATCTTTCTGGGAAAAATTTATAGTACTTTTTTCAAGGGTAAATCCTGTAGTACATTAAAGAGCTAAAAGCATTACTATACTTACGTTTTAAGGCATATTGCGAAAATTACTAAGCAACACAACACCCTCTCGCCATGACCTTTATCGCCCCCAAGTCGTGACATTACCGCCCCCAAGTCGTGACATTACCTCCCCCAAGTCGTGACATAACTTTTTTTAAATGCTTGATATAAAAGAAATACAGCCATTAGTACTAGCCTGATCATTCTTGATCATCTTTGATCCAGCAATAGTTTTTTAGTAGAAAAAACGAGGGCGCTATTGTAATTAGGCAAACAAATTTCAAGTGTGGAAGCATTAAAATCCACACAACGCCTATGAAACGCCAGTACACTAGCAAACGCAATCTTTGCCCCATCTGTAGCAATCACCACGGCTGCGCTATCAGAGAAGATGGTTTAATTGAGTGTCTGCGGAGTTTTAGTCAACAGGATGCCCCAGGGGGCTATCGTTTCCTGGCGTTGTTGCGTAACGACATGGGGGGTTTATTTGCTCTTGACGATGGCAGTAATTCCCAAACACTTATTGAAGGACATTGGCAAGGACAGCGCTTTGGGGTTAATGTGAAAGTTAAAGAGCGTTATACTGTGAAGGAGCGCGTAGACGCAAAGCAGCTTGTCGCCGAGCGACATCACTCCTTCCGATTAATAACGCAACAAACAACCGTTATATAACACCTACCCAAAGCTACCCATAACTGGACATATCTACCTTGGG
>CAXTNZ010000057.1:0-29204 GCA_964245695.1 uncultured bacterium
TTACCATTTTGGACGTAGACAATTTTTTTACCATTAGCATCAACCATTGCCGAGGTGGGAATCGCCAAAATGGGTGCAGATTGTTGACCTGTCAATACTTCCAGTTCGGCAAACATTCCGGGTTTGAGTTGTCCACCTGGGTTATCCACTACAGCTTGTACGGGTACTACTCGTGTTTCTCCTTGTACAGATGTGCCAATTCGGGCAATTTTTCCTGTAAAAGTGCGATCGCGTAAACTCGCAACTTTCAAATTCACCCTTTCACCAATTCTGACCTTACCTAAATCTTTTTCGTAAATATTCGCTGTCGCAAACACCCGACTATCGTTAGTAATAGTCATCAATCTACCACCTGCATCGTTAAAACTTTGACCGATGGTTACTTCTCGGTCAGCTACTTTACCAGAAATCGGAGCCGTCACTGTCACCAATCCCTTAGAATTAGGGAGGTTTCCTAATTGTTGCAACCGAGTATTATAAATATCTCCACTGATGCGGAGTTGTTCTTGTGCTACTTGAAGGGCAGATTGAGCGCGTTTAACTTGTGCTTCGGCTTCGATTACATCCCGTCTGCTATTGGCTGAAATGAGTTTAGCTTTTGCTTCTGCTAATTGGGTTTGAGATTCCAAAGCATTACGACGCGGTAAAGCACCAGCGGAGGCTAATTGTGTATCTTTAGTATATTTTTCTTGAGCAAACGCGACTTGGCTTTGTGCTTGCGCTGTCTCGGCTTGGGCTATCTGTATGTATCGCTCTCTATTTTGTTGAGCTAATGTTAAATCGGCTTGTGCTTGTTGCGCTTCGGCGATCGCCGAAGCGCGTTTTTCTTGAGAAGTAACGCGCAAATCAACTAAATCGGGACTTGTGACGACGGCAAGAGGTTGACCTTTTGTGACTGTTGCACCAGGTTCTACCAATAACTCTACTACTTTCGCCCCTGTAATTGGAGTTGTGACTTCAACTTTTTGGCTGGGTAGAGTTTCAATTTGTCCGGTGGTTTTTATCCCAAGAGCGAGGGGCTGACGTTTTACGGGTTCGACTTTAATTCCTAAGCGTTGGGCTGTTTCTGCATCAACATTTACTGGACTATTTGCGTCCCCTCCAGCTTGAAACGAACTTGCACCACTGTGATCGTGTCCAGCACCAGCAAAGACGACGCCTTGAGTAGTTAACAACAGCAAGCTCAGTATTGCAGAAGAAACATGGAGGAGTGATGCAGTTTGATTTTGAGAACGGTTAAATCGCATCGCCTAGAGTTTCCTTTAATAGAGGGGAGAGTCATGCCTATGTGTATTTCGCATATTCATGAAGAAATAGCTACATAGCTTTTGAAATTTACTTCAGAAGCTGAATAAGCTGTTAGTTAACATTCTTTCACACTGAAATGAAATTAGGATGAAATAAGGATGGAGATTCAACCTCATAAATTTATAATGGCTGCGATCGCTTCGATTGTTTATTCTCGATATTAATATCTAAATCTCGAAAAGGTCTGCGGAAGCGCTTTTCCAGGTTATCCCAGTGCATAATTACCGTATTTCCCCTCTGCTGTTGTTGCTCTGCCCACATTGATAACCAGTCCAGGCAAGAGTGGTCTATATAAACTAATTTGTCAAAATGTACACATAATTCTGTATTTGATGGCATGTCCTCTAAAACAGAAGCCAGCTTTGGCAAGCGAATAAACGTTGCAGTTCCTTCTATATACACATGTATTCGTTGATTTTCTTCGTCCTTCTCAAGGTGTAGGTTAAGGTAGGATATTTTATAAATCAGTGTCATTATGGTCAGTACAATACCAATTATTACTCCTTTAAGCAAATCGGTGGCAATAATTCCAAGAAAAGTTGCAGTAAAAATGACTAAAGGCATACGTCCGTACTGTTTCAGCTTGCGGATGTTCTCGACTTCCACTAGCTTGTAGCCCGTAACAACTAGAATTGCGGAAAGACTCGACATCGGAATCATCCGAAGTAAGCCTGGTGCGAGGACTACCAAAAGCAGTATCCAAACACCATGTAGTATAGCGGATAGTCGAGTTTTTGCCCCAGCTTTAACATTCACCGAACTGCGGACAATTACTCCTGTCATTGGTAATACTCCGAGTGCGCCGCAGACAATGTTACCGAAGCCTTGGGCGGTTAATTCCCGGTCAAAATCGGTTTTTGAGCCTTGGTGTAGCCTATCCACCGCCGCCGCTGAAAGTAAACTTTCGGCACTGGCAATAAATGCGATCGCGATCGCTGATATTAGTAAGGATGGATTCAGAAGGCGAATTAAGCTTCCTGTGGTTGGAATTTGGATGACTTCGAGAAGATTTACTGGTACATCGACATAAGGAATTGATAGGTGCAACAGGTTGGCAATTGTTGTCCCCGTCAACACACCAATTAATCCTCCAGGATACAGTTTCAAGCTACGCGGTTTGAATTTATCCCACAGTAGCAGCACAATTAAGGTAATAACACCAATTGCCGCAGCCATCAAATGGTTAACACTGTCAGCAGCAAAAAAAGTGTGGAACACAGAGATGGGGATGGTAATTAAATTTTCAATTCCTGTTTCATGGGGCTTTTGGTTCAGCATTACATGAAATTGCGAAGCAAAAATTAGCACCCCAATACCTGCTAGCATCCCATAAATAACTGCTGGAGATATGGCACGGAATATCTTACCAAACTTGAATACTCCCGCTAGCATCTGTATTAAACCCGCTAACAGTATGACAGGACCAAGCATTTCTACACCATTGCTGCGAACTAATTCTGCGACTATCACCGCTAACCCTGCGGCTGGTCCACTAACTTGTAATGGTGAACCTGAAATCGCCCCGACAAGTATACCACCAACAATTCCTGTCACCAAGCCACGAGATGCAGGAACTCCCGAAGCGATCGCAATTCCCATTGATAGCGGAAGAGCAACGATAAATACAACAAAAGATGCTACGATATCTTTGCTCAAAGAGTGTTGATATTTGATTTTTTCAAGCTTTGCCATAACTCAATTCAAGCCAGTTTAATATGTTTATACTTGGTCATTGTGTAAAAGCTAAGTGCTGATGTGTATGCTTTTGTCAATAACCTAAAAATCGAAAAAATTACATTTTTGATGCGGTGCAAGCAACTGAATGTTTATTTACAGCTTGTCCAAAAAATAATCTGCCACTTGTCAATTAATTTTTCTGTTTTGCTTAACTCTCCTCTTGTTTTCGTAATTATCAAATCGAAAGTAAAACATTTTTTACATAACAAATGTTTCTGAGATCAAGTGAACTTTTTGCCACAGTATAAAAATTAGAACAGCCACTTTACACACTTTTACATGGATTTATGAAACCAAGATGAAATTTTTGAATTGATTAGAAAGTTAATCTCAAGCAGGCGCTGAAGTAATGATCTGACTTATCTTGCATAAATTTTTGGATGTGTCAGGCAAAAAAATCTCAAAAAAAATTTCATTTACCTTTTGACTATGATGACGGGTTTGAATGTATCTTTTATCCCCATGTGACTGCATAACCCTTGGGTACATCAATTTGAGTGTTGAAATAGACATAATTTTAAATAAAGAAGCCCGATTATTAAAATTGCTAAAAAATAGTTAATGAGATTATTATTTATAATCTCGACTTTTGAATAAGACTGGAAAAAAGAATAACTTTGTTCTTGACATTTAATTAGTATTGCATCTAAAAATGAAATCAGCATGAAATTTATTTTTGATATATATTATCTCCCTAATTATTCGCGCTAGTTTTTTAATAAATTCAGCACTTAATGCCCAAAACTACTAAATTTTCTCAAAGCGTCCTAAAAAAGTGGGTCGAGGACGGGTAACATGAACTTCCCACAATGCTTTGACGTTTGCTAACATTTCTCGTCTTAAATCAGGAATCATTTCCCACAGTCCGTAAATTTCGATATCTGGAGTTCCTAAGCCTACCGTATCTAACCCAAACTGACGACAGGTGTAAATAGCACGAGGTAGATGATAATTTTGGGTGATAACAACAGCTTTATGTAACCCAAAAATCTTATGAGCGCGATAACAACTCTCATAAGTGCTAAAACCAGCGTAGTCTAGAGTAATATCTTTCATTGGTACGCCCAAATCATGAGCGTACTCCTGCATCGACCTAACTTCATTGTAGGAAACTTTACTATTGTCCCCTGTCATCAGTAACTTTTCAACTCGCCCGACCTGGTAAAGTTTAACCCCAGCTTCTATGCGGTCTGCAAGCATCGGTGTGGGTTTACCATTAGCCAAAAGTCCTGCACCGAATACCATTGCTAGCCGTTCTAGTGGAACTTCTTCCGGTTTGATATAGCGGATGCCATTTGTCATCAAACGGATATAAGCGGTTGCGGTTAATGGTATTACCAAGACGCTAATTAACAAACCTAGTAATATCAAACGCAACCAACGGAACAACCTGAAATATTTCTTCTCTATTTTTTGTCCAAAGAATATCATTTTTGTTGCTACTAGCTAAGTTAATGAATTTTTCAAACTCTTCAGTTAATCTCTTATATACAGCGAATTTCATAGTTTTGGTCGAATTCCTAAACTTTGAGAATTGCCACTTACCGCACGCTGTAAACTCACCAAAGCACGGTTGTAATCCAAAATTGCCCGTATGCGACTACCCTCAGCCCTAGTTAACTCACTTTCAGAAGCAATGACATCAAGTTGAGTACCCACACCTGCTTTAAATCTTAAACGCGCTAAATTCAGAGCTTCCCTTGCTTGCTCTAAAGCAGCAGCGGAAGTATTAACATTCTGAAAATTAGATTGCAGATTACTATAAGCTTGCTCTACCTGAAAACGGATTTGGTTACGTTGGTCAGCAAAACGAGTTTCTGCGATCGCAATGTTCGCTTTATTTTGATTTGCTCTAGCTTTTGCTGCACCCCCATCAAATAAATTCAAATTGGCTCTGACTCCTAAAGAATACCCATCAGTCATACCAACCCTGTCATTAAAAGCATCTAGCAAGTTGTAACTAGCAACTAAACTAACTTGCGAACCAAGTTCCGAAAGTGCCAAACGTCGCTGCTGTTCGCTGATGTTGCGTTGTGCAAGTTGTTGTCGGAGTTCCGCACGGTTTTGAAAAGCTAAGACAATACTTTCTTCTAATGGCTGGTTCCACAAAGAAGCTATTTTTACTGAATCTGCCGCAGTAATATTAACCGACTGCGGCAAACTTAATCTAGTTACTAATCGCCGACGGGCAATTTCTTGCTGGCTAATGGCATTAGTTAATTCTTGTTGGACATTTGCTAAGTTAACTTGCGATCGCAACACATCGAACCGGGTACCAACACCAGCTTGCTCTAAAGCTTGTGCGTCTCGCAAACTTGCTTGAGCATTTCCTACAGCAGCACGGTTAATTCTGACTTGTTCATCTGCTTGTTGCAAATCATAGTATTCGTTAGAAACATTAAGGCGAATTTCTTCTGACAGACGCTCAACGTCTAACTCGTCAAAACGTAGTTGTTCTTCAGCAGTTCGGATGCGAGCCGACCTCAAGCCAGATGTATAAATGTTATAGCTCAGTTGTGCTGTTCCGGATAAACTTGTACCAGGTGCTGATTCTGTGGATAGTACACCACTTCGAGAACGTTGTTCAGAAGAAAGCTGACCGCTTGCAGATTGTTGACGGCTAATGTCAGTGTTAAGAGATAGATTTGGATACAAACCAGCTTGTGCCTCCCGCAGTCCAGCACGACTGCGTTCTAGAGTTAGTATTGTTACCTGTAGTTCCCGATTATTGCGCCGTGCTAATTCTAAAGCTTGTTGCAAACTAATTGCTTGGGTGTCTTGAATCTTAACTTCTTCTGGTTTGGTAGGAAGTTGGAGCGGATTTGGATTAGGGTCGAGGGATTTAGGAACTGGGGTTTTATCTGGTAAAACTGGAGAAGGGGATGAAGACTGAGTTAGCTCTAAATTTTTGCTAGGATTGCTTAGATTGTTTGAATTAGTATCCTTGACAGTCATCGCATTAGGAAACTGCATCATGGCAGGAGATGAGTTTGTTTGAGAATAATTGTTTTGGATATCTGGATTTTTTACCGTATTAAATATAGTTTGTGCGAAACTAATACTTGTATTGCTCAAAGCGATCGCACAACAGATAGCCACAAAAATGATATAACGATAATTAGACATATACTTACTGTAGTCCTGAAATAAAATTTACACCACAAAAAAAAGCGCTCGCATAAAATTGCAGGCATCGCAACACCAGAAAACGGAAAAATTCACAGATTAAAAACTATACAAAAAACGATGACTAATACCCTAAAAACTTTTTATGGAAGAGCCGTATTGATGGTAATGGAAGACTACGCTTGCGATAAATTATTATTCATTCATGTTGTGGTATGTTGCAACTGCTGAAGGAGAACTACGGTTGAGATAGCGAAAAATCCAATACTTGAAAACAGTATCCATGATAACCGGGACAGTAGCAATAAATAGTGAAACAAGACTTTTGTTTTCTGGTAGACCATAATGACTTAAAGTATTCCCCAAGATTATTTCCCAACCATAAGGAGAGTGATAACCAACAAATATATCTGTAGATAAAATAATTAAAAATGCTTTAGCGGAGTCACTGAGTCCATAAAATATATCATCACTAAAGTATTTTAGAGTTAAAAGCTGTTGTTTGCCCAATATACATAATATAAGAAATGTGAATAATGCAAGCATGTCAGTAAAGATATTAGCAATTGCATTAATGCTTTCATTTTTATACTCTTGGGTTAATATAATAGCCTTCTCTTTAACTTTCTGTTGCACAATTTCTTTTGAAAGTCCTGGAGTTTTCCCCAGTAGCCCTTCAAACCGAATTTCTTCTTGAAATCGTTGCAATTCATCTAATGCTTTTTCTTCTTGGAAGGAATTCAAGAAAAAGTTTGATTGTTCTTGATGCCAAAATTGCTTAATTAAAGGACTAATTATAAATGTCTTCGATAATTGGCTGACTAATAAAGGAGTAATAATAACAATCACTAAAAAGCGAATAGAAGTAATTGTTTGTTGACGAGAAGCACGAAACTCTTGAATAACCTTTGATTCTGCATCCGGGTCTAACGTCTGATTTAGCTTGCCTATGGTTTTTAATATAGAGCGGGGGATGAAGCTAAGTTTTCTAGATTTTGAATTGGATTTCATTCTAATTTATGGAAGAATACCAGGCTTGGATTATAACTATTCAGTAATATTAAGAAGCTTGAAGTTAGTGTGGAATAATGCCAAGGCATAAGTTTCAAATATTTACTGTAGTAAATCAAAATGAAATTAGAATTAAATTTAGTATTGGATTATTAAATTGATAAAAAATGTAAGAAGTCAGCTTTCTACCTGTAATCATATAAATACATATAAAAAGCCTGACAAAATTATGAAACATGAGGAACATGTTATCAATATTTAGTATAGTAAATCGAGATGAAATTAAGATGAAATATTTATGCTTTGAGCTAAAAAAAGTTATTAAATAATTTAGGAGATTACAAGTTTCCCCAGAGATATTAAATAAATTTTATAAACCACCCCTTGACTCTCCACCTAACTAGAGGGTTTAGTATAGCTTCAGTTCCACTAAAACAACTTCATTGAAGGTAAGGAAAAATATGATTACACACACTAAAACATTATTGACTGGAGCGTTAGCCAGTTTTGCATTGCTAACACTAGTAGCTAGTCCTAGTTTTGCAGAGAGTCGCACTCAAACAGTGAAATCAATCGAAGGAAACCAGACTCAACAGGAGATTAGTCAAAGAACCACGCCATCGAAGCAAACACCACAGCAGTCAGAAGACAAGGGATGTGCCTGTTGCAAAAAGATGATGAATAATTCGCAGGAAATGAAAAATATGCATGAAATGATGGGTGGACAACAAAACCAGCCCAAATAAAGTTTGATATGGAATCCGGTTAAATGAACACACAAACGGTAGGGGCACAGCAGTGCTGTGTCCTTACAAATACCATGTGCAATCAACCGGATTTGGTATGATAAATAAGGCGGTGAGAGACTTTATTGGCAATCGCCGCTACAAATATAAGACTTACGCATTTTAAGAATAATAAAAAACCTTATCTTTTCTCTTATCCTGAGATAAAGATAAGGTTTTTTAGTTATTAATCAGCTTAGTTAACAACGGAGATTCAACCTCATAAATTTCTAATGACTGCGATACCATTCTCCTTCGGAGACGCTACGCGAACGAAGATGGTTGCCAGGGGCATCGCGCAAGTTGGCAACGGTACTACTACTCCGATTTTTCCTGCTTCTTAATTAAAATCGAGGTGGGAGATTCATTTGTTTGCTTATGGTTATCTAAATAAATCTGAGTATCTGTTTCGTAAGTTACAGTTTCTTCTCCATAAGCACCTGCTGTTGCTAAATGGGGACTTTTGCGACGAGATAATAAATTACTAGCTGAAAATGCGATCGCAGTAATTACAGAACCTCCCCCTGCTGCAATTAACCACAAAGGTACTGGAAAATTATTCGCTTTCACTTCAGTTTTTTCTTCTTCTGCATGTCCTTCTTCTTCTGCATGTCCGTCTTCTTTTTTACTACCACCCCGCAAGGACTGTGCATATAATTGTGTAGCACGTTGGGTGACAACCATATCGCCCTCAAACAAACCTGTTTTCACCTCCACCATGTCCCCAGAGGTTTGACCAAAAGTGACTTCAGTCGATTGGAAAGCGTTACCATTTTGCACGTAGATTATTTTTTTACCATTGGCATCCACTACAGCAGAAGTCGGAATTGCTAGTAGAGACGAAGCCGTTTTATCTGTGATTACCTCTAATTCGGCAAACATTCCCGGTTTCAGCGAACCGCTAGAATTATTTATCTCCGCTTGTACGGGTACAACTCTTGTTTCTCCTTGTACAGATGTGCCAATTTGTGTAATTCTGCCTTCAAAACTTTGGTTAGGCAAGGAAGCGACTTTTACTCTTATTCTTTGACCATTTTTCACTATACCTAAATCTTTCTCATAAATATTCGCCGTGGCAAATACCCGACCGTCGTTTACAATTGTCATCAACTTACCACCCGCATCTTGCAGCGATTGACCAATACTTACTTCTCGGCTGGCAACAGTACCGGAAATGGGCGCGGTTATTGTTACCAGTCCTTTTGCATTGGCAGTGCTTCCCAATTGTTCCAGCCGAGTTTTATAAGTAGTGTTACTGAGCTTAAGTTGAGATTGTGCTACTTCTACATCTGATTTAGCGCGTTTCAATTGTGCTTGTGCTTCCAAAACGTCTCGACGAGTTTCTGCGCGTTTCAATTGTGACTGCGCTTCGGCTACGCGAGATTGAGAATCCCGCAATTCTCTTAAAGGTAAGTCTACCTCCGCACGTTTAACTTCACTTTCGGCTTGGACAACTTGAGGAAGACTTTTTGCTTTCGCCAATTCAGCTTTTGCCCTTTCAAATTTAGCTTGCGACTCGAGCATCTGCCGTCGTGGTAGCGCTCCTTTTTCAACTAATTCTTTATCTCGGTCATATTGCTCTTGGGCTACTGCAACCTCCGTAGTCGCTTGCGCGATTTCTGCGTTAGCGATTTGCTGCTGACGTTTGAGGTTTTCTTGGGCGACTTTCAAAACTCCGCGCTGATTGACTAGAGATAAATCCCGATTATATTGTGCTTGAGCAGCATTTAATTGGGTGCGGGCTTGTGCTATTTCCGCGTTAGAAATTGTTTGCTGGCGATCTAAATTTTCTAGGGCTAATTGAAAATTAACTTGTGCTTTTTGCAAAGCTCCTTGAGCATCGGCTTGTTTTTCTTGGGAACCTACGCGCAAATCAACCAACTCAGGCGAAGCAACAACGGCTACAGGTTGACCTTTTTTAACTTTACTGCCTGGTTTGACTAACAACTCAACTACTTTACTAGTTAGGGGTGCAGTCACCTCAACTTTTTGGTCGGGTAAAGTTTCAATCTGTCCAGTAGTTTTAATACCAATATCTAACTGTTGATTTTTTACTGGCTCAACTTTAATTCCCAAGCGTTTTGCAGTTTCCGCATCAACTTCTACAGAACCGCCAGTTTGAGCCGTTTCGCCTCCTCCTTTAAATTCGTCACCGTGTCCGCCGTGGGCTAAAACAACCGTCGGAGATGTCAATAAAAGGAGACTAAGAAGTGTTCCAGAGAAAAAACGAATTGCTACAGGTGGTTGATAAAGGTGTAATTTCGACATTGTTATTGTTTAAAAAATTTACGTTGGAGTGTTTGTCTTTGATAAGACACCGTAGAGCAGCTATTAGCACTTTTTTTACACTCTATCTCTAGTTATTTCACATAGATATGAAATTGCGATGAAATTCAAAACTGGCGCGATCGCTATCTATATCGAGTGCATACTAAGGTCGTATGATTGACTGCGCCAGCCAGACCAGTCCAATACTTAAGCAACGTAAATATATTTACTGTTTTACTGGTTGTACCAAGCTTTGCGCCACTGTTTCATTTGGGAAATTTCTGCATTTTGGGAAGTAATAATTTCTTGGGCTAATTTCTTAATTTCAGGTCGTTTAGACTTATTCAAGGCATCCTTAGCCATTGTTACAGCGCTTTCATGGTGAGGGATCATCGCATTGATGAAGCGCAAGTCAAACTCAGCATCGGCTGCACCTAAGTCCATGTTCATCATCATGCCTTCCATTTGTTCGGATGGCATTTCCCGCGTCTGCTTCGATGAAGCATCGTAAGCCACTGGTTTATCTCCTGCCTTAGGATACCAAGCTTGTCGCCACTGCTTCATCTGTGTAATTTCTTGGTTTTGCGCCTTGATAATATCATTTGCTAGCTTTTTAATTTCAGGGCGTTTAGATTTCTGTTGCGCTTGTTTTGCCATTTCTGTTGCCCCTTGATGGTGTGGTGTCATAGCATCGATGAACCGCAAGTCAAAGTTAGCATCGGCTGGACCTAAGTCCATTGCCATGTTGTGGTTCATACCACTACCATGATTCATGCCACTTCCGTGGTTCATCTGCTTGTTGCTAGCATCGGTTGCAGTACTGCTTGGGGCTTGAACTTGGTTCTGGGAAGCATTTGTAGAACAGCCTGTTAGCACACCACCTGTTAGGGATGCGATCGCCACGAAACCAAATGCCAAAAAGTTATTTTTCATAGTTTTGAGTTGCATAAGTATCATTATTTAACAGTTTCCTTATTACCATTATGAACTCTCTAGTTAACTGGAGAGTCAACATTTCGGGTGAGTCGCGTTTTGGTTTGGTTATTAAAACGCCCGAATAGCCAGTTGCTCACAGCGCGATCGCCGCACTTACTGTTTAATATGATTGCAGCCAAAAATGAAATCACGATGAAATGCTTCTGACCAATTAGTGAGTAGACAGTTAGTTTGTATCTGGTAGACAACCTAACTTTTTCCGTTATGTCAAAAGCCCGCACCTCATGCGTTGCCTCTACAGAGTCAGCGCATGAGGCAGTAAGAGCAAGTTCCTTTTGGTTGAGTCGTCTTGACAACAAGTACAATCAGAGCATAAGAAAGGATTTTTTTCAGTGCCAGCCCTTTCAGGTCAGCCAATAACGGAAGGGGCAGCACTTTCAGGTAGTACCGCGCCACCCAACCAATTACTGTGAATGATTCTTTGGATTAAGAAGACTGCGTTCAGGGTTAGGGGTAATTGCAGCTGAACCTGCCCCAGCTGCCCCGACATATTCTATATGGTAGATATTTTTGAGCCAGCCTCGCATTTGATTGATTTCGTCTACTTGCTCAGTGACAACATTGGCAGCTAGGTTGACAAATTCTACATGGTAAGCGCGGTCAGTAATTTCCCCAGCTAAGATGATAGCACCCCAATGGTGTAAGGTTAGAGTCTTCATGAACGTGATATTGAAATCATCTCCACTCAGCGCTGATAGCTGACTTATTACATTTTGACCAAACCTGTTCGATGTCGGTGAGTAGGAAATGCCATACCAGTCATTGAGCCACGACCAGCAAACTTTACAGCTATCTGGTCGCTACCAATAATTGCTAAATGCTCAGGTTGCTGCTTTAATTCAAACATTTGACGTGATGTAATGGCATATTCAATTCCCGGTATATTTGGCTTAACAGCTTCAGCACCCACCGCTATCAAAATTTTGTCAGATGTAATTTTACGTCCTCCGACATCTAAAGTATGAGCATCTAAAAATTTAGTTTGTCCGTAAATTAATTCAACCCCTGCTTCATTAAGGTGTTGAATATGTAACTGGCTTAAATGTTCAATAGCTCGGTCTTTAGCTACCATAAATTGTTGCCAATTAACGCGACGTTGAACTTTGCCCCAGCCATATTCGTCAGCATCTTCAAAAATGTGGGAAAAACTTGCAGCATAGACCATCAGCTTTCCAGGAATACAGCCATGAATCACGCAGGTGCCACCTACCTTATCTCGTTCTGCAATTGCCACACTTGCACCATGAGTAGCAGCGAGTCTAGCAGCAGAGACACCTCCAGGACCAGCACCAATTACAAATAAGTCGTAATCAAAACTCATAATTATTCACTCTGTTTCTAATAACATCAGAGTTCCTTATATATAAATTTTTTCCTAGAAAAATGAAATCAGGATGAAATATTTTTAATATCAACCTTAAAAAAGCTATGCATACAGAAATGAAATTAGGATGAAATGCTTGTACATCATTAGTTATAAATACATACCATGTCATTCGGTAGACGCAGCTACAATAAGAATTTTTTAAGGTATAGCCAAAGTAGCAGAAATGTTGCTTCATTTAAAACTTACTATTTTAGGAGTTGAGTAATGACCACAACTAAAAGCCACCAATCCCAGCTGGAAACTTGCATCCAGAATTGTCTTGATTGTTTGCGTGATTGCGAATACTGTGCTGATGCCTGTTTAAGTAGCGACATGGTACAGATGATGGCTCAATGTATCAAGCTATGTCGAGATTGCGCCGACACCTGTACTCTGTGCGCTCGTTTCATGGCTCGTAATTCGGCTCTCCATGCTCAAATGTGCAGTGTCTGTGCCGAAGCTTGCGATCGCTGTGCAAGTGAGTGTGAAAAACACGACCACGATCACTGTAAGCGCTGTGCTGCATCCTGCCGTCGCTGCGCTGACTCCTGTCGTCAAATGGCTGCGGCAATGGCGTAAATTCACGTGTTTGCTATTCGCTGATTACAAAAATAATCCGGTAGTCAGCGAATATGCCTTTTTGTAATGCTGAGAAATTCTGCAATATTGCTACTGTTGCAGGTATAACTTAGAAACTTGCTTTCAGGCGAAAGATAAATTTGTGCTGTCCGACTTGACTACCTATTTGGGAAGTTGAAGGGCAGCATCACTTTTATAGTGCTTCTCACTTCGGTGCAATATAGTAGCAACAGTGTGTAAACCGCCTAATAACATCTTTCTTTGTAATCGTTTCTAGGGCATTCGCTCTGAGCTTGATCTAATTCTTGGTAGGTTCAGTGCAAGAAGCGATAGCGTTCGCGCTTATAATCTGCTCTGCGGAAGCGGGTAAAGAGCTTTGATCGCAGATCGCAAACACACTTTTACCTAGAAGCAGCAGTTTTGACGTTCGTGAGAAATCAGGAGAATAAGGAGATAAATATACCAGCCACATTAAGAAATTAGCAAACAAATACTAATAGATACAGTTAAATTAGAAATTGCCGTGAATGTGCACACAACGACTGCGCGATCAACTGAGAAAACTGTAAAAAAATAAGTAGATTCAATACTGATCGCAACCCTAAAACAACCACTGTCTTCAAAACTCCACCGTGGCTAATTTCAGCTATTCCAAGCATTTGACCATAATAATCAAAAATTTTCTACACACCTCTTGACTCTCCAGCCAACTGGAGCATTCAAGATGAAATTAGTTGTTAGTCAATGCCATTTGGTAATCAGGAACAGTACAATGGAAAATGCTACACTTAAGCTACGCGGCATGAGTTGCGCCTCATGTGCCAGAAGCATTGAAGGGGCAATTAGTTCTGTGCCCGGTGTTAATGAATGTATCGTCAATTTTGGCGCAGAACAGGCAACTATTCAGTATGACCCTAGAAGAACTGATTTAGAAGTTATTCAACAAGCAGTGGATGCAGCAGGTTACTCTGCTTACCCGCTGCAAGAACAAAACCTAATGGCGGGAGAAGATGATGCTGAGAAAAAACATCGCTTAAAAGAATCCCGCGATTTAAAAGCAAAGGTAACAGTTGGGGGCATCATTAGTATTATATTGCTCATTGGTTCATTGCCAATGATGACGGGATTAAACTTACCCTTTATTCCTATATGGTTGCACAACCCTTGGGTACAGTTGATATTAACTACCCCGGTACAGTTTTGGTGTGGTTACTCTTTCTACGTCAATGCCTGGAAAGCTTTAAAACGCCATGCTGCCACAATGGATACTTTGATTGCCTTGGGTACAAGTGCGGCATATTTATATTCGCTGTTTCCCACTTTGTTTCCCAGCTTTTTCATCAATCAAGGTTTAATGCCAGATGTATATTATGAAACGGCTGCGATTGTTATTACCCTAATTTTACTGGGACGGTTGTTTGAGAATCGCGCCAAAGGACAAAGCTCGGAAGCTATCCGCAAGCTGATTGGTTTGCAGGCTAAAACAGCGCGTTTGATTCGCAATGGACGAGAAATTGATGTTCCGATTGCAGAAGTGCAAATTGGAGATGTGGTACTGGTTCGCCCTGGTGAGAAAATTCCCGTTGACGGGGAAGTGGTTGAGGGAACTTCCACAATTGATGAAGCGATGGTAACTGGGGAAAGTTTACCTGTGAAAAAGCAACCAGGTGATGAAGTGATTGGAGCCACCATCAACAAAACTGGAAGTTTCAAGTTTCGAGCAACAGGAGTTGGAAGTAACACCGTGCTAGCGCAGATTGTCCAACTAGTGCAGCAAGCTCAAGGAAGCAAAGCGCCAATTCAAAGATTAGCAGACTCTGTAACCGGATGGTTTGTACCAGCGGTGATTGCGATCGCTTTACTTACTTTCATCATTTGGTTTAACTTCATGGGCAACATTACCTTAGCACTGCTGACTACAGTTGGGGTACTTATTATCGCTTGTCCTTGTGCGTTGGGTTTAGCGACACCAACTTCTGTGATGGTTGGAACAGGTAAAGGTGCAGAAAATGGTATTTTAATTAAAGGTGCCGAAAGTCTAGAATTGGCGCACAAAATTCAAACAATTGTGCTAGACAAAACTGGAACCATCACTCAAGGTAAACCAACAGTCACGGATTTTGTGACAGTCAACGGTACTGCGAATGGCAACGAAATGAAGTTGGTGCAACTAGCAGCATCTGTGGAACGTAATTCCGAGCATCCCCTAGCAGAAGCAGTTGTCAGGTACTCGCAATCTCAAGAAGTAGAGACGCGATATATCGCGTCTGTACAAGTTAAAGATTTTGAGGCAGTTGCAGGTAGTGGTGTACAGGGTATAGTTTCCGCTCGTCTGGTACAAATTGGTACGCAACGCTGGATGGAAGAATTGGGCATTGACACAATAGCTTTGCAGCAAGATAAAGAGCGTTGGGAGTATTTGGGCAAAACAGCGATTTGGATTGCGGTTGACGGAAAAATTCAAGGATTAATGGGTATTGCTGATGCAATTAAACCCACTTCCATCCAAGCAGTTCGCGCTTTGCAAAAACTGGGTTTAGAGGTGGTGATGCTCACAGGAGACAATCAACGCACCGCAGAAGCGATCGCTCATGAGGTTGGTATAAAGCGCATCTATGCTGAAGTCCGCCCCGACCAAAAGGCTGCTACAGTGCAGAAACTACAATCAAAAGGGCATATTGTGGCAATGGTTGGTGATGGTATCAATGATGCACCAGCTTTAGCGCAAGCCGATGTGGGAATGGCAATTGGAACGGGGACAGATGTAGCGATCGCATCTTGTGACATCACGCTTATTTCTGGTGATTTAGGAAGCATCGTTACTGCCATTCAATTAAGCCGCGCTACAATTCGCAACATCCGGCAAAATTTATTTTTCGCCTTCATTTACAACGTTGCTGGCATTCCAATTGCTGCTGGTATTCTCTTCCCATTTTTCGGTTGGTTGCTTAACCCCATTATTGCCGGCGCAGCAATGGCATTCAGTTCGGTTTCAGTGGTTACGAATGCCCTACGTTTGCGTAACTTCAAAGCCAAAGCGATCGTATAAGGAGGCAGTAAATGTTGATTAAAAAGGTAGTTATTGGCAGTTTAGTCAGTCTTGGATTTGCGTTTGGTGTCGTATCTGGAAAAGCAGATTCCCAGATGACTCATTCGATGCCAAGCACCGAAAATCAAAAGACAAACCAATTCCACCGCATCGAGCAACCTATATGGGTAAAAGGTGCAGTTACAGCAGGTGGCTTGGGATTAATAGGACTGGAGATATGCTGGTTTCTACTTAGTAAACCCAAGTCGCAAAAAGCAGAAACTCATCAAGGCATTCAAGAAGTTACTATTACCGTAGATGGAGGCTATGAACCAAGTAGAGTAGTGGTCAATGCGGGTCAACCAGTGCGGCTTAATTTTCTACGTCACGACCCTAGTGGCTGTTTAGAACAAGTTGTGTTGCCTGATTTTCATCTTGCTTCATATTTAGAAATCAATCAAGTCACTCCAATTGAGTTTACACCTCAACAACCCGGTCAATACACTTTTGCTTGTGGTATGAATATGTTTCGCGGTGTGGTGGAAGTGAGGTAACGCACACTTATAGGGGATTTCCACGCGGCGTTTGCTACAAACAGGGCATTGGCGCCTTTAAAGCACTAGCTTTCCATCAGCGACTGCACCAAGCCGAAGAAGTGAAAGCGGCGGAGTTATCAGGTGCGAAAAGTTAGGGTTCCGGATGCTGTTTTCTCTTGACTCTCTAGTTAGCTGGAGACTTTAAAATAATGTCAGGGATTTTATCTAGCCAAGGAGCATCTGAGTATGTTAGTCCAAGAAAAGTCAAAACTTATTGGTTCAGTTGCGAAGGAAAGCGGCGTATCAATTAAAACTATTCGCTACTATGATGAGCTAGGTTTACTTAAAGTTTCCGGTAGAACTGAGGGTGGATTTAGGCTCTTTGACTCCGATGTTTTGGCTCGCTTGAACTTTATCAAACGCGCCCAAAGTCTTGGTTTAACCTTATCAGAAATCAAAGATTTTTTGGATGTTCACGATGGGGGTGAATTACCATGCGAACACATAAAACCTAAACTACAAGATAAGCTGACAGCCATTGATGAGCAAATTCGGCAATTATTCATCCTTAGACAAGAGTTACAAGGACTACTTTCGGGTTGGGAAACAATACCTGAAAGTTCTGAACAAACAATTTGTCCTATTATTGAACGAACTTAAATAGTTAAGGTAGTCAATTTATTTTTCATAAACACATCAACTTTATTTAATAGATTGATGTGTTTATTTTTTTTCAAGAGCCAGTTATGAATAAATTATTTTTTTTATTTGACCCCTTGACTCTCCTGTAGGCTGGAGAATTTAAAGTAATTGTAGTTGAGTAAATTCATCATACATCTACTCAATTATCTTCAGGAAAATATTCGTTTTAGATGAGGAAGTCAATGCTATGATATTGCAAATTACAAGAACTCTTGCAAAAGTTTTTTGTGATATAATAAGAGGTTTTCAAATTTACAATTAGGACAATAATAAGCAGTGAAATTCTGGAGAGCGAAACAGCTTACTTCAAGGAAATTTAAGCGTATGACTGGAGTAAGCCGTCAAACTTTTAAGTTAATGGTTGGTGTAGTTAAAACTGATGCTCAAAACAAAAAGAAACCAGGTCGTCGCCCTAAATTAATTATTGAAGATCAGGTTTTAATGGTTATTCAATATTGGCGGGAATATCGTACTTATTATCATATTGGATTAGACTGGGGATTGTCAGAATCAGCAGTCTGTCGGACAGTTTATAAAATTGAAAATATTTTAATTAAGTCAAGAAAGTTTAGTTTACCTGGAAAAAAAGAATTATGGAAAATGTCATCCGAGGAAGATTTAGTTGTCATGGATGTGATGGAAAGCCCAATTGAAAGGCCTCATATTGGGCAAAAAAGATTTTTTAGTGGTAAACAAGGAGAACATACATTAAAAACACAGGTTATCATCCACCAAAAAACTAGTAAAATCATCTGCTTAGGGCATGGTTTGGGGAGAATTCATGATTTTAGGCTATTTAAAAACAGTGGGGTAAAATTTGGAGAATTACTCAAAGTTATAGCTGACAAAGGCTATCAAGGAATTAATAAAATTCATCAATTAAGTGAAACCCCGATTAAAAAACCAAAAAATAAGAAGTTGACAAAAGAACAGAAGAAATATAATCGAGAACTCAATCGATTAAGAATCACTGTTGAACACGTTAATCGTAGTCTAAAAATCTTTAAAATTTTGGATTATAGATATCGAAATCGTCACCGACGGTTTGGCTTAAGGTCGAATTTAATTGCCGGAATTTATAATCATGACTTAGCCCTATAAATAGACTCAAAAAATTAAAATAATCCAACAATTTCAGTATTAATCAATAACTGAAATGATGTTTTATGTCATCTTTTAGTTAGCGATCGCGCTTATAATCCTTGTTCGAAAGAATTGATAAACTCTTACTATTTTAATTGCCAAAACTTGAAATTAAAACAACCCCCAATCATACCACAAAATATTTATGCAAGAGTTCTACAGTTCCGAAACTGGCTTGTTCCGCTTGCGTAAATACTATTACCCAAGCAATTCAAACAATTGATTGCACTGCCACTGTTCAAGGTAATCCAAAAACCAAAATTGTCAACATTGAAACTCAAGCATCAGAGACAGCAATTAAAGAAGCAATAGCTGCTGTAGGCTACCCATCTGTTTAGAAGTTTGAGATTGTTCTACTGTCAGCAGTTAGCATTTTGTTAGCTGCTGATAGTTAAATACTTATGTTTAATTTGAATTTCTCACTTCTTTGAGACATCAATCTGTAAGAGCTTTGTCAAAAGTTTAGTTATTAATAGATGGAGGAAAATTAATGAACCGCTTTATTACTGCAATTGCTGTGACTACCACCTTATTACTAGCTCAAAGTTGCTCCTTATTGCCTAGTTTTGAAGAAAAAACAATATCTGCTGTAACACATCAGCATGAAGATGATTCGATGAATGGGATGAATTATGGAGAACATTCAACAAGTGGTAAGGGTGATGGGGAGAAAAAAGCCAGTACTCAAGCAAGGCTCACTGTGACAACAAACATTACCCCTAATAACATTGTTCCTATAGTAATTAATGTTCAAAATTTAGATAGGAAAGTGATCGCCAATTTTGATACTTTTCAAGAAAAGCTTATGCATCTGATTGTTGTCAGTGACAATCTTCAGTTTTTCAGTCATCTTCATCCTAATTATAAGGAGAATGGGCAGTTTGAAGTCGAAACCCGTTTTCCTCAAGCAGGTGGTTACACATTTTTTAGTGACTATAAACCTACTGGTCAAACAGAACAAGTTTCAGTGTTGAAAACACAAGTTGCTGTCAACAGTCCCACTGCTCCAAAAATTGATCTAAATCGCACTAAAACTTTTAATGATATAAAGGTCAATCTAGCTCTCTCTGAACCTACTGTTAAAGCAGGTAAAGAAGTCACCTTGATGTTTAACTTACAAGATGCTTCTAACAATCAACCGCTTACAGACTTACAGCCTTATTTGGGAGAAAGGGGACATTTAGTCATCCTCAAACAATCATCGCCATTAACACGAGAAGATTACATCCATGCTCATGCGATGAAAGATACTCCAACTGGACAGGTTCATTTTATGACTAGCTTTCCTCAACCAGGAAAGTATAAGTTATGGGGTCAGTTTAATCGCAATGACAAAATTGTAACAGCCGATTTTTGGCTAAATGTGGATTAATATTGACTGGGTAATGAATGCAGCTGCCTCTGCCTCAGTGAAGGGCAAATGAGCAGTTTGCAGTTCAGTCAGTTGACCAGAAACACGCAATCGCGCCAGAGGAAACGGTACATCGCGCGTGCAATGTAAATGATAAGTCTAGAAGTGTGACTTTCACCAGAAATGGGGGTGGTTCTAGCGAACACTACCAACAACTGTTCTTGTGGACAGTTTCACCTTCATTCGTTGATTAGCTCGATTCAAATGAGTGTTTTATCGTTTTAAAAATAACAACATTCCATGTGGATTATCTAAATATAGATCTTTATTGCTATTGTGTTTTTGTGACTCATCACCTTGTAAATCTTGACTAGAAAGTGAGTACACGTCAGTTGCAACAAGCTGATATCCTTGACTAATTAAATAACCTACTAATTTCTCAGGCATTACATGAGATGCACCGTAACTTTGTAACAAATTATGTTGAATTTTATCCTTGTCTAAAATACTTAATTGCACAACACCTGTATGACAAAATATATCAAAATCAATTGGTTCAACTAAGCCACTTGTGGTAATTTCAATTGAATTTAATTCCATTGCCAGTTGCTCTATACTCGCAAAATTCCGCGACCACGGATTGCCCATTAAAAATAGCCGTATCGATATTGCCTCTGGCTGTACTTTCACAATATCAAGTAATGTTCTCGAAACGGCATCTGGTTGTAAGTAATCTAATACTCCATGAACTGAAACTAGCCGTAGGCTATTAGGAGTGTAAAGTTTTGTCAGTTCTAGTTCTGCTAGATTGCGATCGCAAAAGTAATTTATCCGTAAGTTTGGGTATTGGCTGCGTAAAGCTAGAAACTTCTCTGGCGGGTTTGTCGCAATATCGTAACAATCAATTGTAGGAAGCTCTTTGCGCGTCAAGTCAACTCCCTCAAAACCAAAAAAAACTTCACGTTCGGCAAAACCTGCACCCAAGATAGCTGCACTATCACCATTACCTGAAAGAATCGCTTCCCAGGTGAGGGGATAAACATTGGGGGTAAGTTCTAAAAGCCTAGCTCGACTAATTTCTAAGATATTGCCACTGCCCTTGTTTTCTAGGAATCTTACTGCCATAAAACCTCGCTATATTATGAAACAACCTTGGGACGACTGATTAGGGTGATATCTTTACCTTCGCCCAAACGGTACACTTCTGTGCGATCGCCAACATCAATTTCAAAAAACCGATAGCTTGTAGTAAACCGCGCCCACGGTGCCAAAGGATTAATTTTTGGGAGATTGGTTGTTGCTTGGTAAGTAATTTCAAACCCCGCTCCCCCATCTTGCTTGAACATCTGCAAAAAACATTCGTAGTCTCTAGCGTGCCAAAAATCAGTTGTTCGGCGACGCACCACATCTTGTGAGTCAGAACTCATCGCCCGTGCTGCTGATGCGGACACGATCAATTGCAAATTGTCAGACATTCGCGTTAAAGCAAGTTTCTTGTCTGGGTTTGAGAATATTTCATCAACAATTGGTCTAAGCTCAGGGTGCAAACAAGTTTCGGCAATGTAAAACCCTGAATACTTGCTGATATCATTCTCAAATTCCCGATTAACTAGTCTTTCTGAATCACAACTAACCGACTTTCGTAAGCTTGCAAAAATCAAGTCTTCATATAACTTCTGCTGCGATGCTGGCGTTGCTGCAATAATTTTAAATGCAGACCCACGCATTCCCTGAATTCCAATCAAAGCACAGGTACAATCGAGGGATGCCGCCCACATTGCTAGAAATTTCCGATAGTTGGTATAAAGCATTAATGCTTCCTGGTAGTCAGGAGCTTTAATTTTGAGTAGATGCTTTACTGGATTGGGTTTAATTTCCCATCCAGGCTTGCATAGTAAAGTCCACAACGTTGAGGAATCTTCAATGGCATCCATGCATTTATCCCCTCAGCAAATTAATGACAATTATTTGTCTGTCCGTTCTTGTCAAACCTCATGCGGGATATCAAATCCTTAAGATGGGCTGGATCTACACCAAACCTATGAGCAATGTCATACTCCTCATCTTCAGTTGGCGGTGCATTTAGTGTAAGTAAATGCTCCAAAAAAGGTTGCGACCCTCCTAAAGGCAAACCATCATCCGTAAAAGGTAACCTATGTTCGTGCATTGACTGCTCAAATACCGCAGGGCGGGTATTTTGTAGCCACGCTACAACCTCACTCCTTTTTGGCGGCTCTATCCCCAGTCGATCGCATTCTTCTAATAACTCGTTTGATAATTGTGATTCTACTGCGGAGACGCTGTGCGATGCTCCTTGAGGAGCCGCCAAGGGCAATTCTCCTGCGGAGACGCTGCGCGAACGCACCTCCAAATCCTGCAACCATTCCTGTAGTTTTCCTGTCTCTGGTAACTGCAAATCCAGTGCCCGACAAGCAGCTACAAACTCTTGTCCAATAGCAGCATTAGCATATAACTGCCCCAACCAAGTAGCAAATTCCTCATTTTGAGGTAATTTTATCCCTTGTTCAAAGCTAAAAGTTTGCAGTTTCTTTCCTAAACGAATTCTTTCTAAAAGCTTTGTACCAGTATCTTCTTCATCATTAATAATTTGAGGGTCATTTGACCCAAAAGCCATTTTGTCTAAAAGCCAAATAGCTATTTGTCCTGATTTTGGAGCTGACAAATTTAGAGTTTCACAAGCAATAAGCAGCTCAGTTCCCAAAGACGTATAACTTGCAAGCCACTCCTCTAAATTACCTGACCGAGGAGCAGTAAATCCCTTTTGAGATAAACCAACAAGCTCTAAACCCAAATTCACCAAGTTCCTTACTACCATTGACAAGCTTTTACCCATATCAGGTATTAGCTTCTCAATTTGACCTCGCATATCAACACTAATATGGACTGTCACGCGGTCTTTCTCTGCATCTACAGGACGACCACGCTTCGGAGGTAGCTTCGGGTTTTGTTCGGGCTGTTGTTTACTCATGTTACTTCAGTCTATCGGAACCACAAAGCATATTTGAAGCCTTTGTATGCTAAATCGTTAATAAACGTAACTATTTAGCAGTGTAAAAATGTTTTTACACTGCTAAATAGTTAAAAAATGTAAATAAAACACATACATAATTAGTTGATTTGGTATTCTTCAATCAAAAGCACAAAAAAGTTGAGATGGCAGAAAAACACCTGTTTCAATCAAAATTTCTGCACGAGTCCAATATGAAATACTGCGAAATCTTTAAAAACTTACCCAAAGAAGGCTTAGAACCCAGACAATTTCTACGCCACTGTTTTGATATCGCTGAACTCACTCCCAGAGAACTGCTGGAAGAAGAAACCGACTCGCAATACCGCAAAAAATGTATCACTGTACTGTGTGCAGTCTTAGGTGTACAAAGACCAACAGTTCGCAAGTGGGGAAGTGACCTCAACTTTAACGGGATACCCAACTACTCCAAAGTTTCACTTGCTTACATTCATGCTGCCGAAATCGTGCCAAAGCAGCTTCATAGCATCTTGAGAGGAGAATACAACGCACCGGAAGTAAATGCTCAAACATTTCTAGAAAAAATACTCCTTCAAGGGTTAACTGAACAACAAGTATTACAAACTGTCTCTCACGCCAATTTTCGCGCAACTTGTGTCAAAACTTTCACGCAAGTATTACATATTGGTACCAAGTCAGTCCAAGATTGGGGTCAGGATATGTCGTTTCACAAAATGCCCAAAATTCACAAACACACCTTGGGCTATGCCTTGGCTGCTATTTCCCGAACTGCGTCCTCAAAAACATGGGAAACAGCAGCGTAAATTTTTTTACAAATTTTGTTGGAGAGAATATCTCACCAAGAACTTTGCGCTATTTCAACTAGTCGAAGAGTGAAAAATTGGTCTTTTGCACAGACCAAAAACTATTTTAAGCAAAACGAATCTACCATGACAGCACTAACTCTTGCAACCTTTCGTTATGCTCAAGAGCATCAAATAAACTCCAATCCTACGGTGCATATCGAGCAAAGTACTCTGGAGTACCTCCACACAGCTTTCCTACTCTACGAGTACAAGCAGACTTACACTAAAAAAGAGTATCGCGCACTGTTAGAAGAGTACGGCTGGGACAAGGGCAGTACTGAGGAAAGGCGATCGCTGCGGATTGCCGAGAATTTTCAAGCATTTATCAGTTGCCCGGAACACTTGGCGGTTTTACCAATATCGGTACTACTTCGGTTATGTTCTCAAAACTACAAAATCCTAATTGATGAATTAAAAAATATTTCCATTGGTAGAATGACTTGCAGACTGGTCTTGGATCTGATTGAAGAAAGAAAAACCTTTCTCAAATCCCAGAAAAGAGAGAAGAAAGAGGGGAATTGGCGAGCAACACCTGATGGTAATAGATATTACACCTTCGGCAAAATCTTTGAGGATGACCACCAAACAGGAGTGTTTACCGAGAAGTTAATAGAGGAATTGGGATTGTCACCGCAGCGAATTGTCAGAATGGCGATCGCCGATTTATACAAAAAACAGCTTCCTGAGATAGGGAAGGCTGAAATTGATGATTTTGTTGAACCAATCCCTGTAGAAGAAGATTTGACAAGCGATTCGGAAGATGCAGTCAACGACGGAATAAGCTGGGAATCCAAACAGCAAGAGTTTGAAACCCTATGGCAGAGGGATACAGAGGAATATACTGGTTCTGAATATTTAGAAGAACCCCAAGAGCCGGATATTGACACGCGAGCAGATGAGTTTCAAGTATTGGGAGATATGCCTTCTGAAATCTCAGTTACAAATCAAACATCTTTAACAGATGCAGAAATCCTTGCAGGCATACTGCGTCAAGCATCAAATTATGCCGATGTGCGTAGTAGTTTGTACCAATATCAACCAGTCAAAGAAGAAGCTTGGAAGCTCCTCTCGGATTCGGAAAGGAAATCTGTATGTCAAATGCTTCCAGAGCCAATTAAAAAGCTGAGTCATGCCAGACGCGAAGGATTAATTGTTAATTTTTATGAAATGGAGTCGGGGGAAATCTATAAAATCTTTACTACAGATTGCCCACTGATTGAAAAAACTGTTAGTGTCCATAGCTTGGATAGGTTGTTAGAAGATTTGAGAGCAAGGCAAAATTGCGATTGTAATTAACAGCCATGTATAAAAACTTAACATTGATTTAATCGTGGCAAATCTGATGATGAACTCAACAGCACCAGCCAAAAAGATAGCTGTTAGCCTATTCTCTGGGGTGGGTGGATTTGACTTGGGATTTAATGCAGCAGGATTTGAAATTGCAATCGCCATTGATAATAATCCCATCGCCCTAGCAACATATCAACATAATTTCCCCCACGCCACAGTCTTGTGCAAAGACATTCGGGAGGTGACAGGGGAAGAAATACGCGCCTGTATTCAGACGAAGTATGTAGATTGGGACGGGGAAATTCATGCCGTTTTTGGTGGCCCACCATGCCAAGGATTTAGCGTTGCCGGACTGCAAAATGTTGAAGATGAGAGAAACTCGTTAGTAGGGGAGTTTGTACGGCTAGTGTTGGAACTCAATCCCCTTGCGGCAATTATGGAGAATGTGCCGGGGATTGAGAATCAGAAGTTTGGCTGCATCACCGATTCCCTGCAAGCAGTGCTAGAAGAACATTATTTCCTTAGCAAGTGGAACCTGAACGCTTCAGATTATGGAGTTCCGCAAGCTAGAAAAAGAGTGTTTTTTGTTGCATCTAAGTTTGGAGAAATTATACCGCCGGAGCATCAACCTCAACATACAGTTAGAGATGCGATCGCGGACTTGTTGCCAATCCCCCTACTCCCCAAGCAAAACACTCACGAATGGCATCCAGATTGGGTGAAGGGAGAATATGCTAAGTATCTTGAAAAAATCTTCCCAAATTTTGGTATAGTAACCAACACATGCACGGGATTTGCAGCGACAATACATACACCAGAAGTAATTCAGCAATTTATCAACACTCCCCCAGGTGCGAGAGAAGCTAAATCCAAATCAAAAAAGCTGGAATGGGATGGATTCTGCGTGACGTTAAGAGCGGGGAGTGGCAACCGCACCGCATTGCGTCCCCTTCATCCAGAACAGCCACGAGTTATCTCAGTTAGAGAAGCTGCTCGTTTGCACAGTTATCCTGATTGGTTTAATTTCAGCGAGGCAATACTCCACGCCCAAAGAGAAATCGGAAATTCGGTACCCCCATTGCTTGCATATGCCGTGGGAATGCAAGTTAGGGAACATCTAGAATGCAATACCACTTATCAGATTAGATGCCCAAATTGGCAAAACTGCCTATTTTTATCAATTTCTTGCAATTTTAAGAATATATTCGTTTTTGTCAATAAAATGCTGTCTTTAAGCGGGTTAAGCAAAATCAGCGCATTGCGATCGCCTCCGCGTCTGGCTAAAAGAAAGCAAAATTTGGTTGTCGGTCTGGCGGATAATAAATGATCATTTTAACCGCGAATGTTGTGCGTTACTCTGGAGAAGAAAACCACCAAACAGGAATATTCACACAGGAATTGATTGACGAATATGGGCTACTTCCCCAACAAATTCTCCGTGAAGCTATCAGCTAAACAGTAGACACGGCTGAACAACCAGTCCTTCTACTGAATAGATAGTCTAGCTAAAACAAAACGAAAAAACAAGCACTAGTAACGCTACAGAACAGCAGCTAGTTGGGGAAGAAGTATTATACTGGCAGAAAAACTCTTTTCAGCTACCAGTTAGTATCAAATTATAAGTGCTATATACAGGCATCTGGCTGTTAAAGATGAAGCTTGGCAGCCGCTCCCCCGGAAGACCAATTAAGAATTAAAAGATTGTTACCCCAGGAAGTAGTAGTTCTAAAAACAGCTAGAGATAATGGTTTAATCATTGACTACTACGAGTTAGAAACTGGCTGGTTTCAAGTATTTATTACAGGTGAGGATAAGCCTGTAAGCGTTAGCAAATTAAATGTAAGTAGTTGGCTACAAGAGCAAGAAAGACTCAACTACGTGACAACATAGACCACCACAATCAGCTAACGCCTCAGTCTTAAAAATAATCCCAAAAAGCATATATGGAATTGCCAGGAGAAATCCCCTCAATTCCTTGCTGCTACCTGATTGAGCTATAGGAGTCCGCTGGGAAGCGAAAAACATCAAGCTCGTTATTACTTAGGTTCATGCGCGAACCTCAAGAAAAGATTTCAGCAGCATCTACAAGGGTCTGGAGCTGCATTTAAGGAGTGCTGCGATAAAACGCGGTATCGAATTCAAAATTGTCTACGTATGGAAGACCTCAAGCAAACAAGAAGCCCGTCAGCTTGAAATCCAACTCAAGCGATATAAAAACCACGCCCAATTATTAAGGAGAGTCCAAAATGTCCAAGCGAATAAGACAACAACTAGGTAGATACCATTTAAGACGCAGATTACGTGGAAAAGTTTTGCTATCAAAGGTTACAAGCTTTAGCTGCTATCAACATAACCATCAAGAAAAAACCTGTACAACTTAGTCGTAGCTATTGCTTGAACAAATGTCATGCGAAATAACATCACGTAGGCTGCTGTCAGTAAGGTAACGTAACCGCCACTGAAAAAGCCGCCGTAAATACCAAGTAAGAAAGTGACTATATAGCCTGCAATTTCTGCTATCCGCGAAGGTATTACTTCTGCTGGAACTACTCCAGCATTCCTGTTAGCAATTGATAACATGGTAACTACAATCATCGAGATAGAGATAATAAGTGGCATCGATTTTGACGGCACAACCAGAACAAGCAATGCTCCCAATATTGATCCTGCCAAGGTTAGAACTATTAGTCGTGGTAAGCGACGGCGGTCAATTACTCCTTTACCAATAAAAGGTAATGTGCCACCAATACTCATTAATGTTAGTGCCAGCATATTAGTAGCAAGGGCAGTGCGCGGTTCAACCCCAAACTGAAGCATTATAGGTACAGTAATTAGAGAAGTGCTACCAGTGATGACACTAATGATACTTGCTATCAAGAAAACTGTAATAAGGACGAATAATTGGATGGTTGTCAATGTATATATCGCTTTATTCAAAAACTCTGGTTTGTCGGTCGAAATACCGGAGTTAGCAATAAGAGTAAATTAGCATAAAATGGCTTGCGAGTAGCAATGGCACAATACGTCAGCTTTTCTATAATTACCCCTGGTACGCCTTTATACAGCAACAGAGAAATTTTGGTTGCTAAACTGGAGTTAAGTTGCTCAACCCCTTTATTTGCAGCTATTTGGTGAATGCCCTTTAGGTTGAGGTAGGCTTCATATCCTCAGTTGAACATCTAATTGTCTATCGGATTTCATACTATATAGGTTATAAAAATGATCAAGTAAACCCAAATTTTTTCTCATTATGTCTACTTGCTATGTATGTGAATGCAGAATTATCAACCGTAGTACTGTAGAAGCAGTAACTTTTGCAACTGTTCTCGTTGCGGTGGAAGGAATTTACCATTTTATGTCATTACTTTTACATAAATACCCTACCGTAAGCAACACTTATAAGGAACACATAATACTTAACTCAATAGGTGGTAGATTAATTTCTCCTTCAATTATTTGTCAATCATGTGCTCCAGAATTTGATTCAATAGACAGATCACTATCGAACCAATTAAATTTTTTTGGGTTAATGCTTAATATTAAAAGAGACCGGGGTGAAAATCCACCAGTTAAAGCAAGAATCATTAGAACTGGTAATGAAATTTCCTTGAATGCTGGAGGAAAGCCTGTTCTAATCCACCCAATTATTAAAGAAAATCAGCATGATGGAAGTATATCGATTAGAGCAAGAGACAGAAAAGAAATGAGAATAGTCCTTAAAGGACTGAAGCGAAAATACTCTTTTAATGAAGATATTGAAGCGCTTCTAAATCAGGCTAATCCAGACGGAGAATACTTCAATGAACCTGTTCACTATAATTTATCAATAGATAGCGAAAAACAATTTCGAGCTATCTGCAAGATGATAGTTATTTTTTATATGCATAATAATGGAAATCGAGAACAAATACTACATCTTATTCCTTATATAAAAGATAATAGAGAAGAAAACTGTGTGTGGTACTACTATCCATTTGATAACTTGGATTTAGATAAAGAACCTAGACAAATATTACATAGACTTTTTATAAAAACAAATTTAAATGAAAAATTAATGTATGGGTTTGTTGAATTATTTAGTACATTCAATTTTTTGATTTTAATGTCAGATAACTATATTGGG
>CAXTNZ010000058.1:0-23691 GCA_964245695.1 uncultured bacterium
TTGAGGGCTTGTTGCTTGTCGCCTAAATCGTTGTAGACTAAGCCAATATTGTTGAGAGTGGCAGCTTCCCCCGCTTTATCCCCCACTTGTCGCCACAAGGGTAGTGCTTGTTTATATTTGTCAAGTGCCTGCCGTCGAGATTCTGCTGTGCCTTGCTTATACAGTTCTAATCCCTCATCATTGAGGCGTTCCGCCGCAGCGCTAGTTGCTTGAGTAGAGGCAGTTTCCGATCGCTGCGCTATCTGCACACTCGTGCTGCGAGTCGCTGCCACCGATGAGAAAAAGACACCATTAAGTAATAAAATTAAACTGTAGCGGGTAAAACTGGGTAGCAAGCACCAGAAAGTCCGCCGAGACTTTGCACGTTTGTTCATTGTTCAGCCTCAACAAGTTATTCTTCAGATTCTCGACTTCTCACTCTAAGTCGGGGATCTTGTTTAGTAAATGATTTAATTTACTTCAGCGATTTCTCTGAAGTTTCATTGTTATCTTACAGGCATTCTTAAATAGATATGCGATACGTTTCTGATTTTGTAACGAGGTGGGGGATGTACTTAGTACAGCATGAGCGTAAAAACAAGCGCGTTTTTAAATGCAGGGGGATGTTTTAACATAACGTCGGGGTGTTATGGCATAACATCGGCATGTTTTAACATAACGTCGAGGTGTTATGGCATAACATCGGCATGTTTTAATATAACGTCGGGGTGTTATGGCATAACGTCGAGGTGTTTTAATATAACGTCGGGGTGTTATGGCATAACATCGGCATGTTTTAACATAACGTCGAGGTGTTATGGCATAACGTCGGCATGTTATGGCATAACGTCGAGGTGTTATGGCATAACGTCGAGATGTTTTAATATAACGTCGAGGTGTTTTGGGATTGCACTCTTATTGCCAAGACATCTTCTGGTGATTTGTCAGACATCATATGACGAGATGGGGGAAAGCGATAAAATCAGTTCTAAGCTATATTTTTCGTCATTCCACACGATTGTAGAGACGTTCCGCCGGAACCTCTCTAAGAGGGTTTTTGGTAAAATGAGGGCGATCGCCTGCAATATAGAAGCGATCGCACCATCACCCCCAAACCGCACATACATAGACGCGATTTATCGCTTTTGTACAGACGCGATTTATCGCGTCTCCCGCACATATTTTGATTATTTCTCCAAACTTTTCCCACGCCTGGAGATTTTTTTGCTAATATATTAGTACACTTGTTCTATTTTGAACTCTAGACGACAAATGAGTAAAGGCGATCGTCTTCGTGTCAATACCTCAGATCATTTTATAAAAAAAGTCCTGTGTCAACTACCTTTTGTTGGAATTAATCCAGGTAGGAAGCGCTAACGCTTCACCGTTCAATTAAAAAGCTCACACCTACTTATAAATATTTAGTCTCATGCTACTGAAGACACAAGTGAAAGGTGCAATTGCAACCAAAGTTGATCGCGCAATTGCTCAAACTCAGATTGAGCAATACGCTGAAGAAAACAAAAGTGTTGATGCGAAAAACTTCTACTTTCGAGCGCTGTCTGATGCTACCGAAACTATTCTACGTTATGCTTTCTTTTTAGCTGACTTGAAAAAGACGCACTCGAAGAAAGAGTATAAACAAATACTTTCCAAGTATGGATTTTTGGGTGAAGAGAAAAAATATCTGAAAGTAGCAGCAGCTTTTGAGAAGTTCTCTCCGGATAATTTAGCACCCATCGAGCCAGCAACCATATTTCAGTTAGCACAAAACAGCAATAAATACCAGCCAGTACTTGATCAGTTGCTGGATTTAGCGGAAATTTCTCAGCCTGCGGTACGCGAGTTAATCAAACAGAACCGCACTCCCAAGCAAGCAAAACCGAAAAAACCCAGCATTTGGCGACGCACGAGAAATGGCGCTAGATATTGTCAAATTCCCCCAATTCATGAAGTGGATGAAAGAACCGGGACGACGCTACAAAAGATGATAGATGAAGAGGGGTTATTACCACAAGCTATCGTCGCGGAAGCGATCGCGCTGCGTCTAGCATACAAGGAAGGGCGGATAAAATTCGTTGAAGAAGCAAGTTAAATTTAACTGCTTTCGGATACAGCTTTCAAATTTCTGTGATGGCGATCAACTTTATGGCGATCGCCATTTTACGTTTAATATTGAATAAGCAATTATTTTGTGAAATCAATACTATAAAGTAAAAATGAATACAAAAGACATTCTGCTGAGAGAAATTGAGCAAGTTCCAGAATTCCTCTTAACTGAAGTGCTTGATTTCCTTCAATTCCTCAAAGCTAAACATTTAGAACAAAATACACAAATAAGTATTCTAAGTGAATCTTCCTTAGCAAAAGACTGGTTGAAACCAGAGGAGGATGAAGCTTGGCAGGATTTGTAAAAGCAGATGTTATAGTTTTTTATAAGAGAGATTAAAGATGCTAAATGCAGTTGAGTTTCAAGCAAAGATTCAAAATGGTTTAATTCAGATTCCTGAAGAGTACAAACAAGAACTCGGTGAAGGAGATGATATTAAAGTAATTGTTTTGGTCACAAAAAAATCATCTCGACAAAGAGACATTATTGATGAATTGACTGAAAACCCTATTCAAGTAGATAGTGTACTCAGCCGTGAGGAAATTTACAACCGATAATTATGAGTGATGGTGCATCTTTTATTGATACGAATGTTTGGCTTTATCGTTTGTTTGACAACAAAAAGATGGAGGTTGCAGAAATAGAAAGAAAGCGTAACATCGCTATTTCAATTACAGAGGGTGAAAAAATAATTATCAGCACTCAGGTTGTGAATGAAATTTCTAGCAATTTGCTGAAGAAAGCAGCTTTTAACGAAGTGCAAATCAAAGCTGTAATTCAATCGCTTTATCGTCGTTGCACTGTAATAGAATTTAACCTGACTATTTTAGAATCTGCATCAAATATTCGCAGTCGATATAATTTTTCTTTTTGGGATGGTTTGATTGTTGCTAGTGCTTTAGCAGCAGAAGCGAGTATTCTCTATTCTGAAGATATGCAGGATGGATTAATAGTAACTGGTCAGTTAGAGATTGTAAATCCGTTTAAATGAAGGTGCTAGCAGCTATTCAGGAGAAACTCGCTCAAAATATCTAGCAACGAATGCGATCACTTTTGCACGCTTGTATAGCTTACCATCAAGTTAAATCGAATAATAAAGCGGAAAAGACTTTGCATCCTTAGGTTTGACATACACTCGCTGTTGTGGTTCCAAGTGCAATTGGTCAAAGCGATCGCGTGTTAAATGCGCTGTCACCACTTGTCCATCATCTAAAGTTAATTCTACCTGTATTTCCCAACCTAAATGTATCAACCTACTTACCCTAGCTGGTACAGTTGAGCCGTTAGCAGAGGTTTCTATAATTACATCTTGCGGACGTAAAAACATCTCTGGGTTTGCGGAATCAAATCCGTTACCTTGGAAAATCCGCGAAGAACTCGGCAACACGTTCACCGGACCAATAAAGCTCATTACAAACGCCGAAGCCGGATGATCATAAATTTCTGCTGGTGTTCCCACCTGTTCCACACGCCCATTGTTCATCACCACAATCTCATCTGAGACTTCCATCGCTTCTTCTTGGTCGTGAGTGACAAAAACTGTGGTAACATGAACTTCATCATGGAGGCGGCGTAACCATGCGCGCAAATCTTTACGAACCTTAGCATCAAGTGCGCCAAAAGGTTCATCGAGCAACAAGACATTGGGTTCAACAGCTAGCGCTCGTGCCAAAGCTACCCGTTGTCGTTGACCGCCGGAAAGTTGCGAAGGATAGCGATCGCCTAATCCACTCAATTGCACCAACTCCAGCAATTGCTCTACCCGCGCCTTAATTTTCGCTTTCGGTGCTTTGCGAAGCTCCAAACCAAAGGCAACATTTTTCCGCACAGTCAGATGCTTAAACAAAGCATAATGCTGAAAAACAAATCCAATTTTCCGCTCTTGCACGCTTTGATAAGTGGCATCCTTACCTGTAAGCAATATTTTGCCACTATCCGGCATCTCCAAACCGGAAATTAAGCGCAGCAGCGTAGACTTTCCTGAACCCGAAGGTCCAAGCAAGGCGACAAGAGAGCCACTCTTAATTTCCAGATTGACATCATCAACCGCTTTGAAACTGCCGAATTGCTTGGATACGTTCTCAACTACTATGCCCACAGATGCTGTCCCTCTACAACTAATCCCCGGTTTGCTGGTAGGGTATTTGTGTTATCTACATATATCACAGATAGTTGCTTTTGGATTAACAAGATTGGGAATAGATACTGGGGACTGGTGATTGGGGACTGGGGACACAAAAATTCCCCGAAAGGGGTTGCCTAATGCCCAATGCCCCATTCCCTGACTTCAGTTTTTGTAGCGAAAAATTAAGGAATGTTGCATTTCACGCTTTTGCCGAAGCCAGAGGGAGAAATAAGCCAAAAGTACGTGATAGTATGCTTTCGGTAAATGTCAAGATTGGGAGAAGACCTTTGACACTACGGGTTGCTGTTGTTGGGTCAGGTCCAGCTGGCTCTTGTGCCGCCGAAACCTTGGCGAAAGCTGGAATTGAAACTTACCTATTTGAGCGCAAGCTAGACAATGCCAAGCCTTGTGGCGGTGCAATTCCCCTGTGCATGGTGAGTGAGTTTGATTTGCCTCCGGAGATTATTGATCGCCGAGTGCGGAAGATGAAAATGATTTCGCCTTCCAATCGTGAGGTTGATATCAATCTAGTAAATGAAGATGAATATATAGGAATGTGCCGCCGTGAAGTGCTGGATGGTTTCCTGCGCGATCGCGCGGCAAAGCTTGGCGCAAATTTAATTAATGCCACTGTTCATAAACTCGATTTTCCCACAAACAATACTGACCCGTATACCATCCATTACGTTGACCATACCGAAGACGGCGCACAGGGTATTGCCAAAACCCTGAAAGTCGATTTAATTATTGGCGCAGATGGAGCAAATTCCCGCATTGCCAAAGAGATGGATGCAGGGGATTATAATTATGCGATCGCTTTCCAAGAGCGAATTCGTCTGCCGGAAGACAAAATGGCGTATTACAACGACCTCGCGGAAATGTATGTTGGTGACGACGTTTCTACCGACTTCTACGCCTGGGTTTTCCCCAAATACGACCACGTAGCCGTCGGTACCGGCACAATGCAGGTCAACAAAGCCAGCATCAAACAGTTACAAGCTGGTATCCGCGCCCGCGCAGCCCGAAAACTCGCCGGCGGTCAAATTATCAAAGTCGAAGCACACCCGATTCCTGAACATCCCCGTCCCCGTCGCGTTGTCGGTCGCATCGCTTTGATAGGTGATGCGGCTGGTTACGTTACCAAGTCCTCTGGTGAAGGCATTTATTTTGCCGCAAAGTCTGGGCGGATGTGTGCGGAAACTATTGTGGAAATGTCCAATGGCGGTGTTCGTATTCCCACGGAAGCAGACTTGAAGGTTTACTTGAAGCGCTGGGATAAAAAATACGGACTTACCTACAAGGTGTTGGACATCCTGCAAAATGTCTTCTATCGGAACGATGCTAGCCGCGAAGCTTTTGTAGAAATGTGCAGTGACATGGATGTGCAGCGTCTAACTTTTGATAGTTATCTGTATAAGACTGTTGTCCCAGCCAACCCCATCACCCAACTAAAAATTACCGCAAAGACTATTGCTAGTTTACTTCGCGGTAACGCCCTCGCGCCGTAGATAAGTACCGAGTCGCGAAAGTGAAAGATGAAACAGTGAGTCTGTTGCAAAAATCCTAGCCAGATGATTTGGAACCACAGATGCACACGATACACAGATTATTATCCGTGTTTATCCGTGTTTATCTGTGGTTTTGTTGTGATATAACATAATGTGTCACTTTGTAAATATAGCGATTCTTACTATTAAGTACAGACCTCACCCTCTCCGATGCCTTAGAGAGGGACTGAGGGTGAGGTTGAAATGTACTGCACAAATGCAAATCGCTATAAATACGAATACCAACAAAAAATTCATTTGTTATAATCAAAACGCCAGGGTAAGTACGTAAGAATTCTTAGAGTATATTTGCACTCGTAGTAATATACTCGGTTTAAGTAATTCCTCAAACAAACCATAGTGGTCTACCAACCTTGCACAAATCAATTCAAATTGATATGGGCATCAATTGGCTGAGAATTTTGGGCTGAGCGGAGGAAAAGTTTTATACAATATCAATTGATTTGATAAGAAATTACAAACTCAATATAAAGATTTCATGAAAATGACAAGAAGTTATTGGCATCTGTTCCGTGTATTTACTAATGTGGACGGGTCGCCTACTTAAGACAAGCTCCTGAATATGAGTTGAAGCCTAACTTATGAAACTAAGTTCTGTTTTTGTCACTGTGTCTGCTGTTGCTGTTACTGCCGTAACAGCGCTTGGTTTCTCCGGTCAAGCTCAAGCTCTAATTTTTTCAGGTAACTCGAGTGGTACATGGGGAGAGCCTTACCCAAAAGGCAAAAATACTCCAGGAAGCATCAATACTAATCCTGTTTATTCAGGTGTGGGAACCAATTCATTTAGCTGGGGAGATCCTGATGACTTTGGCACAGGTCCAAATCAACTTAGCTTTAATGGAAATTCCTTTTCAAGTGAAATGGGATCTCTGTTTAAGATAGGTGATTTAACGTACTTTAATGGATCAGTTGTTCCAGATACAAGCGTTGAATCTGTACCGTTAAATCTCCAGGTATCATTCGGCGATCGCATTAATAGCGAAGTTTTTGACTTCAAATTTCACTTAGTGAATACACCTAACGACTCAACAAATCCTGCGGATAACGCAGATTTTGTTTTCGTGGGTAAAAACTTTGGCGATCGCAATTTTACCTTTGCTGACAACAAATACATACTGGAGCTAACTGGCTTCAGACAACAGGGAAGCACTACTGATGTCAGCGAATTTAGAGTTCTTGAAGGAGAAAAAACCACAGCAGCTATTTTTGCCAAAATAACTCAGGTTCAAGATTTAAAAACGATTCCCGAACCTGGGATTGTTGCTGGTTTATCCCTCTTAAGCATCTACCTGATTTCCCGCCGGAAATCCTCGATTGGCTAATAGCTGATATCTGATAGCAATTAGCAAGCTCGCTAATTGCTATTGGGAAGTATAAATTTTTGTGCAAATTGAATACACAAAGCTAATTGGCACTCTCTCAATTTTTGCAAAAGAGAGTGCCAATTTATCGCTTAGAAGAGTGAATGCACCGTTTCACTCGACCACTGAAGTGGAAGCACCCTCTATTGATGGAGGAGCGCTGGGTAACTCAAGGCAATATCCCGCACCATATACTGTCTTGATGTAGCGCGGATGGCGGGGGTCTGGTTCTAGCTTGGTTCTCAGATGGCGGATATGCACTCGAATCGTTTCAATGTCATCATCTGGATCGTAGCCCCAGACTTCCCGAAGGATTTCGCTAGGAGAAACTGTCTGTCCGTGACGTTGCAGTAAACAGTGAAGTAGCTCAAATTCCAAGTGAGTCAGTTTCACAGTCTCATGCAACCATATTGCCTCAAACCTTTCCGGAACGAGGGTAAGTGGTCCATAATTGAGAATTTCGCTGTGCTTGGCAGCTTGGGGGATGCGGTCAGTACGGCGCAATAATGCTCGTACTCGCGCCAGCATTTCTTCAACTTCAAAGGGCTTGGTGAGGTAATCATCCGCGCCAGCATTGAAGCCTTCTACCTTATCCTGCGTCTGGCTTAAAGCGGTCAACATCAATACGGGAATTTCAGATGTGCGATCGTCCCGTCGCAGGCGTTGGCAAACGGTAAATCCATCTACTCTGGGCAACATCAGATCGAGCATAATCAAGTCTGGTTGCAGCTGGAGAGCCAGCGCCTGACCTTTGATGCCGTCTTCAGCTTGGCTGACATCGTAGCCAGCCATTTCCAAGTTGACGGCTACAAGTTCTGAAATCGCTGGGTCGTCGTCTATGACAAGAATCCTCGGCATTCGTAAAAATTTACTACTACTAATTAAGGATAATTAAGAATCTTTGGGAGATACAAAGATTGCTTTACTGATTATAAAAAAGATTTTAAATCTAAAATAAAGATTAAGACTAAAGTACATTAAATTCTATAAATTATGTGTTACGCTGCCTACAATCCGCCTCGATTTTTGCGAAACGGTGTCCAAATGACTATATATGCCGCTTTATGGGGCAAACGTTATTGGGATACTACTCAACATCCCGAGCCACCTTATGAGGAAAAAGTATTTACAGGTGGGCAAGGTGTGCCAATTTATGGCTTGGTTGCCATACCAAAAAATGCTCATAGCACAATTGTCGGTACTTATGGCATTACAGGCGAGTTAGAAAAAGAATGGTCTTTGAGAGTGCTGGGACGTAAGGCATACGCTCAAGGATACGCTGTAGTGTTGTTTGATTGGCGTGCCCACGGCAAAACCGCAGAATTATCGCCGACTTTGACCAGCGATGGTTTGTACGAAGGAGAAGATTTTGTTCGCATTGCGGCGGCTGCTAAGGCTATGGGATGCCCTGGAAAATTTTGGTTTACAGGATATTCTTTAGGAGGACAATTGGCGTTATGGGCGCTCAAAGCTGCTGTAGAATTGACTAGAGGAAATAATAATTTAGGAATAACAGAAAGTGAGATTGGCGGTGGTGCGGTAATTTGTCCGAGTTTGGATTCTTTGCGATCGCTAACTTATTTAGTTAGACAACCCTTTGGTAAATATTTTGAAGCAGGTATCGCCCGGAATTTAAAAAAACTCGCATGGCGAATCCACGATCTGCATCCGGGAACCCTTGACCCAGAAGCGATTGAACGCGCTAACAGCATTTGGGGTTTTGATGAAGAATTGGTAATTGAGCGATTGGGTTTTCCCACTGTTGAAGCTTATTACAAAGCAAGCAGCGCTTTACAACTGCTGCCAAAGCTGGAAAAACCAACTTTGATTATATACGCACAAGACGATCCATTTTTTCACCCAGCGATTATCCCAGAATTGGAAGCTGCCTGTGAGAGCAATCCGGTGATAGATTTGTTACTTACGCAACATGGTGGTCACATAGGCTATTTGAGTAGCAAAGAAGGACAACGCCAAGCACAAGACCGAGACCCCTGGTGGGCTTGGAATCGAACTTTACAATGGCTGGGGGAACAACGAGGTGTGTATAGTTATGCTGAAGAACAAAAGCGATCGCCTCGTTATCACGTCTGATTTTGATAAAGAAATTGTTTGACCAACCCCTTAAACCTGGCAACTGGCTTATATAAAATAGTTTTGTAATAATTCATCCTCTTTTTAGCCTCTTGTTGCTCAAACCATTTCGACCAAATTGCCATGTCAAGATGCTGAAAAAATAGATCCTTGTGTGGATGGTTACAGTTAGCTTTCCAAGGCTTTTCTTTAGTAGAAAAGTGAACAATGTATGGGTCTTGAATCAAGGCATTATATACATCTTCTGGAAAATCACTATCATGCCATGATGAATATCTATAAATGTAAGGTAACTGATTCCACCTGGGGTCGAGTTCACCCCATTTGCCTGCGAGAATAGCATTCAGCCCATCTTGATCGTGCCATCGCACGTACTTTTTATTCTGATCAAGATACTCAAAAACTGTTTTGCTAATACTATCCTCCCGCCATTTTTTAAGATTCATCACTAACACCCCGGAATTAAAATATTTGGAATCTGCTGGAATCCCAAGCATTTTATAATTCATCAGTCCTCTAGGAGACGATACATAAGGTGCTCCCATATCCGGGACTGCTAATAGATAGTTATCTTGGATATCAATATCCCATAATTCCTCTAAATTCCCTTTGACGATTAAATCGCTATCAAGATAAATTGCTTTAGTGAATGAATTTGGTAAAAGGTCAGGAATCAGAATTCGGTAATAGGCAGCAATAGTAATAGATTGGGAAGTTTGCATATTTTTTAAACGAGTTTTTTTAGGCTGAAGCCAGCTTAAACTAACTCGTTGTGATGGAATGGCTTGTAAAATTTTGCGCTTATTTGTTCGAGATATTCCACCATCTATAATAAATAGGACGACATTTCGCTTCCTTTTCAGGTTTACAATTGCCGAATGAAGTGTAGCAGCAAGAGGCATCGAGTAATTGTCATCAGCCGCACATACAAGAACAATTGGTTCATTGTCCAGACCGGAATCAAGGGATATGGACACGGAAAAACTCCTATTATGACTATCCACTTGCTAGACTATAACAGCTATTCCTGACTTCTAAAACCCAATTGATTGAAATTTTATATTGATATAAAACAAGATATTGTTAATGCCAAAACACCGATTGCATCGAGACTATTATATAGCTATTTTTTTTTTACATCAGTATTGAGGTAGAATTTAGACCATCATTGCTCTGTTTATACAATTAGCTGACATTAAGTTTCTCACTCAATGAGTAATTATAATCATCTCTGGCTACCTGCACCGACAGATTTAACTTTGTCGGCGGATGATGTTCATGTCTGGCGAGTTGAGCTTGACCAACCAAAAGCACAACTGCAAGAATTGGCACAAACTCTATCCAGCGACGAACAAACGCGATCTGAGCGGTTTTATTTTGAACAGCATCGGCAGCATTTCATCGCTGGTCGTGGTATGCTGCGAACTATATTGGGGCGCTATTTGGGTATTGAGCCGCAAGCGCTGCGATTTGAATATGAAGCTCGTGGCAAACCGATTTTAGCTGATACATTTGCTACTAGTGGGCTGTGGTTTAACTTGTCTCATTCGCAGGGGTTGGCGCTATATGGGGTTTGCAGGCGCTCGATTGGTGTAGATTTAGAATGTATACGTGAAAATACTGATGTAGAAGCTCTGGCAAAGAGGTTTTTTACAGAAAGAGAATATGAGGTAGTGCGATCGCTTCCTCCCAACCAACAGCAACAAGTCTTTTTCCGTTACTGGACTTGCAAAGAAGCTTATTTAAAAGCAACTGGCGCCGGATTATCTCAATTAGAGCAAGTAGAGATTTTGCTCACACCAACACAGCCAGCCAGTTTACAATCTGAAGAATGGAGTTTAACAGAACTGATACCTGCTAATAATTATCTTGCTGCTGTTGCGGTTGCTGGTCAAAACTTGCATTTGCAATGTTGGCAATATTAAACTTATTGCTTTTTCTTCTCACCTTCTTCTTTGCGCCTCTGCGTCTGGAGCGTGAGATAAAATAATATTTATCCAAGAAGTCTATTAATTTACATCTGTTTTTCCCAACCATTGCCGGACAAATTCCATCCCTTCATCTAAAGAAACATTCGGTGTATAACCTAACTGATTCTTTGCTTTTTCAATCGAATAAGCATAACGTCGAGTTAAAAAATCTATAGATTCTGGCAAAATATCTACTTCTTGACCTAACATTTTTTGTTGCAAACATTGCAACTTAATTAAAAACTTAATAACAGATGCTGGTAAAGAGAAAGGTTTAGGTAAATTGGCAACTTTAGCTAAACGATTAGCATATTCTTTCCAAGTAGTTTCTTGCCCATCAGTGATATTAAAAGCTTCTCCGTAAGCTTCTTTTTCAATAGCGAGAAAGATTGCATCAATTAAATTATCTATATATACATGATTCATGATTCCGCTTCCACCGTTGGCTAGAAAAAACTTTCTTTGATGCATTAGTGAAAGCGGACGAATTACCCAAGAGTGACTTCCGGGTCCATACACATCTGCGGGTCTGATAATAATCACGCCAAAATCTGGCGAATTCAGCTTTAAGAGTTCTTTTTCCGCTTCGATTTTAGTTTGACAATAAGGATTATTATCGCCGTAAAAGGGTCCTGATTCTGTCACTTTGTTGGGATAGTTAAAGCCATATACCATAACGCTGGAGGTGTGAATAAAGATTTTTGCACCAGCGTTTTTGGCAGCATGAGCCATATTCAGGCTTCCACCAACATTTACCTCGCGAAACTCTTCTAATGCGCCTCCTTCTTTCACCAGAGCGGCTGTATGCAGTACAATATCAACGCCTTGGCAAGCTTCTTTTGCCGCAACCGGATCGGTGATGCTACCGATAACGACTTCTGCACCGAGGTTTTGAGCTAGTTTTGCCTTACTGGGGGAATGTTGCAATCCGCGAACATGCATATTGTGAGCGATCGCTAACTCGGTAGCACGCAAACCAATAAATCCCCCGATTCCAGTTATTAGTAAAGTTTTATTTTCAAGGTTCATAAATTTATTGTGTGTTGATTTCCAAAAAGCATATTTTTTCGCTCTCGTTCCCAGTCTCCGACTGGGAATGCATTCATAGAGGCTCTGCCTCGACTAAAATCAATAAAGGCAGAGCCTTTTATACTGCATTCCCATGCAGAGCATGGGAACGAAAATCAGAAGTTTAGTCAGCCAGATTCAAGAAACCGCTTTCAATTAAATAAGCGGTATAAGTCATAAACAATTTGGAATCAATTGGCGCACAAATAACCCCACTTCCTGCTAATGCATTCAGGGTATCCTCACAACTGATTTCCGGTCTTCTTGCTTTTAAATATAAATCTGGAATAGTCAATTGTTCTTCAGACCTACGCTCAAGCAAAAAGGGTCGCAGCGTGTATAAAGGATTTTCGGCAGAAGTTACATTGTTAATTAATTTGTCTTGCCAAGCATCATAAGGAATTACATCAACTGGATAACCAAACGAGCGCACCCAATCAACTAAAACAGTTAAAGGAACAGGTTGAGGATGTTGCAAGTGAAAAGCTTTACCTATCGATTCTTTCTGTCTTGATAGATGAACAATAGCTTTACTTACATAGTCTACAGGAGACATATCCAACATATAATCTACTTCTGGGAAACTTCCCATCTGAAGACAACCTTTTGCCATCAAACAGATAAAATCGTGTGTATTGGAAACACCAGTTTGGCTGTGTCCGGCTATTAATGGGGGTCTGTGGATAGTAATTGGGAGTCCGCGTGAGCCTGCAATTTTAACTAACTTTTCTGCAACCCATTTAGTTTGAGAATAACCAAGATGAATACCTTCCCAATGCTCAAATTGATCATCTTCTTTGACAACTTTACCAGCATAAGCATTAGATTCAAAAACAGCCACGCTGGAAACGTAATGTACAGGTTTAACTTTGATTTGACATGCTAATTTCAAAATTTCCTGAGTTCCCAGAACATTGGCTGCTTTCAGTGCTGAGTAAGGATAAACATAATTCAACAAAGCAGCACTATGATAAATAGTGTCAATGTTTGTCGCCAAAATTTGAAATTGTTCGGCACCAATTCCTAACAATGGCTGAGACAAATCGCCAACAACAGGAATGATTCGGGAATTAAAACTATCATCCCAAAGTGCATATTGTTGGAGATTTTTTTTCAGTTTATTTTTGCCTTCTTCTACATTGGCAGCACGTACCAAGCAGTAGATAGTAGCTTGGGTTTGCTGTAGCAATTCTTCGATTAAGAAAGCTCCGAGAAAACCAGTTCCTCCAGTTAGAAAAATTCGTTCTGGTTCAAGTACAGGCTGAAAAGATAATGTGACAGGACGGATGCTAGAATCGAGAACAGCTTCAGCTTTCAAATCTACAACAGGGGTTGTATTCTTGATAACCGAATTTGACTCACCGATAACTTTTGTATCTTCTGATTCTTCAGCTAAACGCTGTGAAAGTGACTCTATGTTTGGATAATGCCACAGTAGAACAGGAGACGGTTGAAATCCTAGCAGGTTTTCCAATCTACTGACAATCATCATTGCTTGTGCTGAACTCAAACCGTAGTTTTCCAAGTTTTCTTGGATATCTATTTCATCGGTTTCGACTTTGAGCAATTCAGCAATATTTGACACTAAAAAGGTTTGGATATCTTCAGCACTGTGAGGCTGATTCGCAGTATTTGATAAACTCATTTACACACCTAAAATATAGAAACTTCCGGACGATATTGACTGTAAAAATCTGCTACTTGCAGTCCTTGAATTTTCAGGTTTTGTATGCGATACAAAAATGCGGCTCCTGTCATGATGTGATGAGCTACATCAACTACTTGGCGATTTTCTGGCTCAGACAAATAGGAACCGCGCACCCAGTCATTAAAACTGCCCATCGCTGGACCGCACCAAATTTGATAATCGACTTCTCGACCTTTTTCACCAGAACTAGACCAACGCGAAGATAAGCCTAAATACCAGCGAAAAATTAGAGCCATTTTCAATTTAGGATTGTTGACTGCTTTCGCCAATTTTTCCGGATTCTTTTGCGATAAATAAGCAGCAGTTCCTTCCCATACTTCAGCTATAGTTTTGCGAAAAACTTGTTTTTCTAATTTCTCTCTTTCAGTGAGAGGAATCTCTTCAACCGAGTTATAACTTCTGTATAACTCATATAATTTCTGCGCTCGCATCGGGAAGAGAGTTGCTCTTTTGAGAACTTGAAGTTTTACCCCCATTTCAAACATATCTGCTGCTGGAGCCATCATGACATCAGCCATTTCTGCTTGAGCTAGCAATTTCTTAGTATGTTCGCAAGCTCCAGATTCAATACACGACTGATTAATTGAACCAGTAACTACAAAAGCAGCACCCATCATAAAAGCAGCTAATGCTGATTCTGGGGTAGCAATTCCTCCAGCTACACCAACTCTAATCGGTTTTTCATATTCATATTGTTCTTGAATTTCATCTCTCAAGGCAATAATTGAAGGTAACAGACAAACTAGAGGACGATTATCTGTATGACCACCAGAATCGGCTTCGGCAATAATATCATCAGCCATTGGAACTTTGGCTGCTAAATTAGCCTGTAATTCGGTGATTAATCCTTGTTGAAGTAGTTCTTTGAGAATTTTTGTTGGTGCCGGTTGCATAAATTTGGTGGCAACTTCTCGGCGCGAAATTTTCGCAATGACTTTGTTTTTAATTTCGATTTCATTCGCTGCATTCAAACTTAATCCAGCAACACGGTAATAAACAATGTTGGGAGTTAAGTCTAAAAATGCAGAAGCTTCTACAGTTGTTACGCCATATTTGAGGTATAAATCTACTGCACGACGTTCAATAGCAGGTTCGTTGGGACTGTGAATTAAATTAAAAGCGTAGGGACCATAAGGTAAAGCTTCTTGAATGCGTTTAATGGCGACTTCCAGACGTTCCGGACTTAATCCACCTGCACCAAAGGAACTCAAAATTTTTGCTTTTCCTAGTGCAATCACCATTTCTTCAGAAGCAATACCCCCAGCCATTGCACCAGTTGCATAGGCATATTTTACATTATGAGAAGAGAGAAAAGTGCGATCGCCTAAGTTTTGGATTGAAATTGGAGGAACAGCCATGAGCAGTTCTACTGTTCCTGGTTTACCGCTATGTTCGTTAGGACAAGAATAACCTTCGTTAGTGACACCAATTCTGCCTTCAACTCTAACGATATAACAAGGTTTATCTATAGCCAAAAGTTTTTCTTTGATACCTTGACGGTCAAAAGATACACAATCTAATGAACATTTCCAAAGCTGATTTTGATTGTACGATGAGGCAGAAAAACGAAGCCCATCATTATATTTACTCGATAGCGTATCTACAGTTTTCAATGTGGTTAACCCTCGAAATAGAAGTTATAGATTATTAACTTTGTAGTAAGCGCTTTAGCGCTAAAGCGCTTACTACATCTCTTTACTGATTCAACAAATTTTCGGCACAGGCTAACTGTAATTGAATGATTTCACTCATTTGCTGGCTAAATTCCTGTCTAGCTTGTAGAAACGCGGTGTGGGTTTTTGTAATGCTTGAATTGTTGTTACTCAATTTTTGATACTGAGAATTATGTAAATTAGTTAGATTTACTGTGTCATTTATCTCAGTTGTAACGGGTGGACGAGGAATCGATTGAGTAATTCTCTCTTTCGTAGCGGTGGACTGATAAGATTGTGATATTTCTCTAGGTTGAAAACTGTTATCAATGATATTTTTCACAGGAACTTCCTCTTGCTTTGTTTGGGATGGCGGAATATTGTTATGTTTGCTACCAGCCTTGAGAGAATTTATGAGTTCTCTAGTTGGTTGCTGGGTGGGAACAGGTTTCACCACTTTTTTCTGAGCTTGATTTTGGAAAAGTTTCCGGTTTTCTTCACTCAGGATTGTAGAAACAATTGGTTTACCACCTAAAGTGATATTTCTGATTGTTGGTAATCGTTGACTTGTAGTTTCTTTTGCCTGAATGTAGAGTGGTGATAAGTCGAGTTCTACTCGATGGCTGACGAGTTTGGCTAATGCTTTGATAAAAGATGTATGGTCATCTACACCTCTTCGATTTAGGGATACGGTGAGATGTTCTTTACCATCGAGAATTTTGTCAATCCACCGAGAACAAACACTACCCGCGCCAGCTTCGATAAAGATTTTCGCTCCATCGGAGTAAACTTGATTAACTAATTGGAGAAAATCAAGTTGTGAACAAAGAACTTTGGCGACACTGTGCGCGATCGCATTACTTTCAAGTACAATCGGTTTATGCTCTAATGCTGAGTAAAAAGTAGCATCAGGAAGGTTTTTACTCGTCGGTAATGTGTTAACTTTAACTAGTTCCTCGTATTCCGATTGCATCGGTTCGCAATGAATTACGTGGTCGAAGGGAGCGCGAAACGCATCACAACCCAAAGTTTTAATTACTCTCTCACAAGCGGCTGTCTCACCAGCAATTACAACTTCTTCTAGTGTATTAATTTGAGTTAAGTAAACACGATTCTCATTTTTAATACACTCTTGTACTTGAGATGCTGATGCTATCAGAACGTAGTTACTCCAAAAGTTGTTATCGTTTGATACTGCTTTTGGTAATCCCCAATATTCGCGAACGGCGTTTTTTGCACCAGATAATCTCTCACCAAATAAAGGAGATGAGTTAAAGTTGTTACTTCCTTGATAGAAATTGTTCCAAATTCCTTGAGCAACCATCATACTAGTTTCACCCAAGCTATATCCAAAGACAAATTTTGGCTTGATTTGAAAATCATCTTGGATGATTGTTGTCGTGAGTCTGGTATGCAGCATTTCTGCTTCAAATAATGCCAAAGAATCATCTAAAAGTTGCTTTTCCAGAGTTTCTAATTGTCTGGTTGTCAACTTATTCAAACTTCTGGGAAATACCAGTTTCTCAACGTCAGCAGCACGCTTGTAAAGACTTTGAACAATCTCGTCATTGTGGACTTTCGGAAATAAGCGGAATAAATTCCGACCAAGACCAACATAAGCGTTGACTGCTGCTGGATAAACGTAGGCAATACCGCCTTGTTTACCTAATGGTTTAGCTGTAAAATAACTACCAAGAGGTGTTAGCCAATCTATATCTTTTTCAAAGGCATTATTTACACCTTTGCGGGCAGATTCGATTTCTCTAGTTAATTCTTTTTTGTTACGTCCGAGAATTGTTAGTGCATATTTTGCATCAGGATTCTGTTTAAAAGCATTAAAAGTATTGCTAGCAGTAGCTGAGAGAGAAGGAGACTTTTCGATGCTTTGTTGAAGTGCGGTAAGATGCTGTAGTAATTCGGTGCGATCGCTTACGGCAATTGGAAACAAATAAAATGGGGTTTGCTGTAAATATGTGCTATTACGTTCTTTCTGGTTCGGTTGTTCCGACAAGATGACGTGGGCAAATGTCCCATCTATGCCCATGCTGTTAATTGCTGCTACTCTGCGCGTGCTTTCTTTACCAAGGAACCAAGGTCTAGATTCGGTAGCGACGTAAAAAGGACTACCTTGCCAAACTTGCGGCGTTTTCACTCCAGACCATTTCGGACATCCGGGAATATATCTGTGATACAGACACAAAGCGGTTTTTATCAAACTAGCAATTCCCGATGCTACAAAAGTATGACCGATGTTAGCTTTAACACTGCCAATCGCACAATCTAATCCATCCCCAGTCGGAGGATAAGCTTGCAGTAACCCAGTAATTTCCGCTTCGTCTTCCTGGGGAACACCACTACCGTAGACTTCCAGGTAGCTAATGTCTTTCGGTTCAATACCTGCAATCTGAAAAGCTTGTTTGCAGGTAGAGTTGACAGTTTCTGTATCTGCGGTGACGATACCGCTATTTAATTGAGTTGCAGTATGATGACCTTGCCCGAAGCTAAGAGCATCAATGACTGCATATATACGTTCCCCTTTTTCTAATGCGGTGTCGTGACGTTTGAGGACAACTGCTCCCGCACCTTCCCCAACCATCCAGCCGTCGGCTTTTTGGTCATAACTTAAAGTCGGGACACATGTATTAATTTTTGCTAATTTGCTCCGCAATAATACATTTTCCACACCGCCAGCTAAGTCTACAGCGCCGACTAGCACAGCATCAACTTCCCCGGAAGTAAGTAGCATTTCTGCGACTTCCAGCGCTTTGAGAGCAGAATTTTCCACCGCTGTGATGGTGAAGGATGGACCGCTAAAATTCCACAGCGAAGAAATCCGACTCGCCATGATGTTACCGATGTAACTGAGATATTCACCAATTTCTACTTGATGGTGAAGTCCGTCTTTAACAATTGTTTCTAATTGAGTGACTTTTTCGGCAGGTAAGGAAATTTCCCCAGCGTTTAAACCATCTTTTATTTGCCAAGATAAATTCCATCGTTGCTGTAACTGGTGAACAGATAGTTCGGTTTCAGCAGCAATAATTACTGCGACATTTTCACCTTCTTTAATTTGTGCATCTTTCAAAGCGCGATCGGCAACTTTTAGCAGTAACAATTGTTGCGGATTTAACTTTTCTACTTCATTTGGGGGAATTTTGTAAGCTAAGGTATCGATTTCAAAATCTTTAATGTATGCTCCTATTGGTGCTTTACCTTCTGGCAAATCGTAGTTTTTAAGTAAGGTTTCTTGCTCTTCGATACCTTGCCATCTTTTCGGTGGTAAAGAAATAAAATGCTGTGTTCCGTCATAAATGCTACGTTCAAAAGCATCTAATCCATTGCACTCACCAAAAAAAGCATCCATACCAACGATAGCAATTTTCGCAGATTGTTCAGTCATTTTCTTTTTCCCCTCTTTCTACAATCAAATGAGCGTTAGTTCCACCAAAACCAAAAGCACTTATAGCTGCACGTTTAACTGATGCTTTTCCGCGCCATTTAGTGGCATTTCTAACAATTCTTTTAGGTGCAATTACATTGTCATCAGAGCCGATAGGATCGGTGACATTAATGGTTGCGGGAATTATATTTCCACACATGCTCAAAATGACTTTCATTAAGCTCACCGAACCGGCAGCGACTAGGAGGTGTCCGACATTTGCCTTCACAGAACCGACTAAAGGTGTTGCTTGATGTTCACCAAAAAATGTTTCGACAGAGTTAAATTCGGTGGTATCTCCTAATAATGTGCCGGTAGCATGGCATTCCATGTAATCGATATCTTTGGGGCTAAGTTCAGCTTCAGTATATGCTCGCTCAAAAGCGAGAATTTGTCCTTGAGAATTAGGACTTAATAAATGCTTGCCTTTACCATCGTTTGACAGTCCAATGCCGCAAATTGTCGCTAAAATGTTATCGCCATCTCTGATAGCATCACTGTGTCTTTTTAAGACAAACATCCCTATACCGTCGGCGGTAATTAGCCCTCTGGATGTGTTGTCTAAAGGACGGCTAATGTCATTTTCTGGATATCCTTGGATACCAGAAAAGAACATTCGCAAAAAGAGCGGATCTGAGCAACTAATTCCCCCAGCTAGCATTAAGTCAGCTTTATGCGATCGCAAATAATGAGATGCCAGTTTAATCGCATATGAAGGTGAAGAACAAGCTGCGTCTAAGCAAAAATGAATATTCGATAAAGTTAGAGCTTGAGCGACCAACGCGGCTGGAAAGCCTGATATCATAGCGTTATAAGAAGACGCTTTGATAGATGTTGGTAAAGAAGGTAAATGAAAGTCTTTATCTTGCAAAAGTTCCTGAATTGCTGGTTGTATTGTTTGCTGATAAATAGGAGCAAACAATTGATTAGAAGCTTTTGTAGGTAAAGATAAAGTACCTAAAATTACGCCGCATTTGGAAAGTACAGCTTGATTACCCAAATAACCACTTTGCTGAATCGCTTGTTTAGCAGCATACAGCGACCATTGAAAAGTGTTATCCAAACTAGCAAGTAGTTCGGGTGGTAGATTGTATTCAGTTGGCTCAAATTTAAAGTTACGGACAAATCCTCCATTGAGGTTATAGATTGTTTCGGGTTTCCCTTTTACTGGAGCGTAAAAAATTGCGGGCTCTACTCCAATATCCTCAATAGTTACAGATGATATTGAATCTTTCTGTTCGTTAAGATTTTGCCAGAATTCTTCTGGGTTTTTAGCCCCAGGGAAAAGGCATGATAAGCCAATTATGGCGATTTTATCCACTGCTGATATCCTCGTTTGGGTTTAGCAAAAGGGGGAGATATCAATTCAAAATTCAAAATTCAAAATTCAAAAATTTGAATTAAGTATTTTCAATTGCTTTATACCAAGTTGCGAGTAAATATGTCATTCTGAGCGGAACATAGACCAATTCAATAATTGTAGAAAGACCTCTCCCCTAACCCCTCCCCTACGTTCGCGCAGGCAGCGTGCCGAAGGCAGGAGAGGGGAATTTGACTCCCCCTTACCTAGTAGGGAAGGGGGTTGGGGGGTTAGGTTTTTGATTACTGGATTGATGTTTTAGCTGAGGATGACTTTTTTACGTTGATGCGACTTGGTATTAGTACTCCCCGAACTTGAAAGGATTTACGCTATTCCCCAAACTGAAAAGGATTTATCAGGATTTACGCTGTTGTCGGACTGGAAGTAATGTTACTCGTTTTCCACTGAAAGAATACTACAAGATTTTTTTCACGCAGAGGCGCAGAGACGCGGAGAAGAAAGTAATTAGAGGTATGTTAGTTGAGGTAAAGTTACTTACGCTTTGATAATTGCATGGGCCAAATTACGGCTTTTGCTCCCATAATGCGTGAGTAAATTTCTCCTTTGCGACTGTGTAAAATGAAATTAGCTGTTACGCTGCTTTGTGTTTTTCCTTCGATTTCGCACGAAACATAAAAAGGTTCGTTGCATGGTGTGACTGCAAATTGTTCGGAATGAGTTAACTGTCCGGGTAAACAAACTTCTTGATGCAAATGGCTTAACCAAATCCATAAGGATTGTGTACTCAAGTCAGTTGTGTAAGGATTGTGCCAGCGAACTGGAAATTGTCCTTGTTGTTGTTCTGTGATGTTTTCCCAAAGACATTCTACAGTAATTTTTTCAGAATTGATGTTTAAAACTCTGGTGATTTGCTGAAAGGCTGGTCCGTGAAATAATGTGGAATCTCCATTTTGATAAAATGCTTTACCAGTGGTGGTAATGATGTTATCTTCTTCCAGATTAAGTCCATCATAAATAGGAACGGCTGGCATTTCTCGCAGAAGGGTTACAAAAGCTTTAAAATGATAGTGAGTTTTTCCTTGTGGAGTTTTACTCAAAATTGTAGCTTGAAATTCGATACTTTGAGAACCTACTTTAGAAATTTCTTGCAGTTCTAAAATATGTTCACTAGCCAAGGTTTGATTGAAAGTAATTCCTTTCAATACTTTGAATTCTCGGCAATTGTTATATGTGTAACCTGGGTAGAGTTCTTCGCAAGCGTTAATCATCCATGACATCGCGCAAGTGGCTGGCAAAACTTGAGAACCAGCTATTGTATGATCCACTAAAAAGGGATTTGCTTCTAGTGTCATTTTCCGACGAATCCGATAGGTTCGTAATTCGGAATCTAACTCTGCTGGTGGTGGAGTAATTGGACTACCGATGACAACTTGTGTGGTAGCACGATTAACAGCATTGAGTTCTTTAACTAACATTTTTGTGCCGACTTCTACGGGAATAATATCAATTCCTCTTTCGGCAAAGGCTTTTTTCAGTTCTGGTGTCACCATTCCGCTATCCCAACCACCCCAGTTGATAGCGACGACATGACAATCGGGATATTTTTGTTTAATTAGATGAGCCGATTTGTTGAGGATTTCGTTAGCGATCGCATAATCAGTTTGTCCAATATTTCCATAAAAACCAGCTACGGAAGAAAACAAAACTAAATGTTGCAGTTGACTGGGATGCACGCAAGCTAAAAGATTTTCCAAACCCTTAACTTTTGCCGTATAAACCTTTTCAAAATCTTGTTCGGTTTTCTTTTCAATCAACTTATCAGCTAAATTACCAGCACCATGTATAATGCCTGTAACAGCACCTGTACGCTTGACAACAGCGGCGATTTTTTCTTGCAAGGCGATGGGGTCTGTAACATCGACGCTGATATATTCTGCCGTGCTTCCTGCCTTTTCAATGGTAGAAATTGTCTCTTTAATTTCTCGGCTGGAAATAATCTTGTTATACACCTTTTGCACACTCATGGGTGTAGGCTTCTCTCCTTGAGAAAGAAGATTTTCCATGATGCGTTTTTTCAGTACAGGTTCTTCAAAACAACCTTGAGCAAAGTCTGGCTCCGCCAAGGCGATCGCACTCCGACCAAGTAATATAAATTTTCCAGGTTGATGCTGTGCTAATTTAATCACGCACTGCGCTGTAATCCCTCTTGCACCACCACTAACTAAAAAAACTGATGTTGTAGAATTTTGTGTTTGTGTTGTCATAAATTTCCTCTTAATTATTACGTAGTAAGCACTTCAGTGCTTGAAATGCTTGAAATAGGGGTTTCAACCCCTACTACAGGGGCAGGGTTTCCCTGCCCCTACCAACCACTAACAATTCGCGACGCTGACGATAGTTACTCTACCTTGCGAACCATATCCAACTTCGCTAATACAATTATTCGGGTCGTGAAGTTCGGCTATGATATGCTGTGCTGACTCTTGAGCATTAATAGCAGGATGCAAATCAATTGCTCGACAAAATACCTTTTGCCATTCCCATTTCAAGGTCTTAGTTAATCCAAATAAACCCGCACTGATGGGACCATAATTTACTTTGTGTTCTAGTCCAAATGCTCCATCAAGACGCGCAGTGGTGCAGAACAAACTACGTCCATGTCGTGCGGCTTCATTTAGAGATTTTTTCAGATGTTTGGCTATCAGAAAAACGTGTTTAACAATTGCCTTTTCTTCTGCAAGATAAGGAATTTTTCCGTTGTGGCTGACTTGAAAGGCTGGATTGAGATGAATGAAGGCTCCAATCGTACCATAATTAAGAGCGATCGCACTCAATTGTTGTTGCAAATGTTCCTCTGTTAAATCCAACAACTTGACATTAATCACTCCTGCTGGTAAAACCGATGTTTGGAAAACAACTGATTGAGGGAAACTTAAAACAACCACTTTCCAGCCTTTTTCTATCAGTAATTCAGCCACTTGAGAAGTAGTGAGGGAACCATCATCGGTAATTAAACAGATGTGTCCCTCTGGTAAATCGAAGTCCAATGAATCAGGTGGGGGCAGAATTTTCAGTTGGACGGGACGACGTTGCACATTATGTTTAACGTTGTCTAATTCCTCGTCTGACTCATACTGAAACTTTTTTTTTTCACCTCCAACCAGCTTTTGGAGATAATCGACAATTTGACCGATGGTGCGTAAATCTCCCAATTCTTCTACATTCGGCTTGGGTAAATCGGGATACATTTCTTGCATCGCTCCCAAGATTTCCACCCGCTTAATCGAGTCAATTCC
>CAXTNZ010000058.1:23791-29151 GCA_964245695.1 uncultured bacterium
ACCCGCTTAATCGAGTCAATTCCTAAGTCAGCCTCCATATCCATTTCCATTTCCAGCATCTCGACTGGGTAGCCTGTTTTATCGCTGGTAATGGCTAAAAGGTTGTTACCCAACTCAGTCAAGTTTATCGTGACATCAGAAGTAGATGGTAATGTAGATTGTGTGCTGATTGCTACATTAACGTTGACTGTCGGAGCTTCGACAATCGGTTGTGGTGGCGTTTCTACAACCTTGGCGGTGACTGCGGGTGTTTCAACTACAGGCTGAGGTGTTTCTATTACCTTGACGGTGATTGCCGGTGCTTCAACTACAGGCTGCGGTGGTGTTACCGGGATAATAACAACGGGTGCTTCAACTACAGGCTGTGGTGCTGTTTCTACAACCTTGACGGGTGCTTCCACAACAGGTAATGGTGCTGTTTCTACAACCTTGGCTGCGGGTGCTTCCACAACAGGTAATGGTGCTGTTTCTACAACCTTGGTGGGTGCTTCCACAACAGGTTGCGGTGCTGTTTCTACAACCTTGGCGGCGGGTACTTCCACAACAGGCTGATGATTGATGCTAACTTCAGTCCCTACTAACTGAGCATACTCTTGCTGTATCAACTGGAAAAAGCTCTTGGTATACTCTACCTGGTCCTTGAGATACTGCTCATGAATGCGTAGGGTTTCACCTTGTTGAGAGTGAAACTGCGTCATGCTACGCTCTAAACTTGCCTTGAGAAATGGTAAAAGTTCCGACGCTGACTGTGAAGAGTTACCAGCAAACACAGAATTCTGCTGCTGCATCAGTTGGAAAAATGTTCTCGCATATTCCATCTGATGATTCAGATAAGTTCCGTGAACTTGTAAATTTTCGCTTTGATTTTGTTGAAACTGTGTCAGGAGGAACTCTAAACTTTCTAAAACCTGTTGGTAATTTAAAGGTTTTTCTGGCTTGGGCATATGCGACTCCAGAACTAATTGATGAGATGGCGCAGGTTGAATCTCAGGAGTTTCTTGTGTGGTAATATCACTCACCGCAGAGGTATCGATAGGCGCAGGTTGGATCTCAGGAGTTTCTTGTGTGGTAATATCACTCACCGCAAAGGTATCGATAACGGCGTTTTTGTTGTGTCCGTTGCTTTTGATGACTGCTGGTGTGGGAGTAGTCACTTCTAACTTCACTTCCACTCCTTCTTCAGTGGTAAAGACGGGAACCACAAGCGCATTATCTTCAGATTGGCTGACGGGTAATGTTACTTGATGTCCGTCTTGCAAAGCTGTAGCAAAGGCGTTTTTCGTTTTTTCAGAGCGATAGTTGGTGCCGTTTAACCGGACATTTAACGCTTGGTTTTTCTGGGTTGGGGGAACTTCAGGTGTAAGTTGGTAGGGGTCGAGGTTTAAGAGAGACAAACCAGCTACGCGCAACTGCACAACAGCTTCTCGCAAAGAACGATCGCTATCTTTTTGAGCGCTGGGATTCAAAGCGATCGCTAAATGCGGGCGATCGCCTAAAATATCTTTCACCAAGTTAGAAAGAATTCTCCTCGGTCCAAATTCCACAAAACAGTAACCTCCCGCAGCATAGATATTTTCTATCTCTTGCTTAAACAGCACCGATTTGCTGAGGTGAGATTCCAAAATTTGGTGAATTGCTTGTGGTTCTGAGGGATACAGCTTACCTGTCACGTTGGTGAAAACAGGTATTTGCGGACTGTGGAAGCTGACAGTTTTACTAGCGATCGCAAAGGATTTCTGAGCAAAAGCAATCAGCGGTGTGTGGAAAGCAGCAGAGACAGGTAGCAAAACAGCGCCATATCCTTTTTCCTGCAAAGCTTGCCGCACTTTGTTGATTTCTGTCGTCAGTCCCGCTAAAACAACTTGATTGGGGGAATTTTGATTAGCGATCGTCACTTGGGGAAAGTGCTTTAAAACCGCTTCCACCTTACTGATATCTTCTTTGACAGCCAGCATCGCTCCCGCATCATGATCGGGGTCTTGGGGAGCCGCCATTGCCTGCCCTCTAGCTTTTACTAGATATAGGTAATCTTCCTCACTGACAACCCCCGCAGCCCATAAAGCGGTGAGTTCACCAAAGCTGTGTCCGGCAACGAAATCTGACTCAAACCCGGCTTGTTGCAGTATCTTGTAAAGTCCTGCGCTCAACACGCCAATTGCTGGTTGAGCATATTCTGTGCGTTGCAATGCCGCAACTTGAGCATTTTTCTCTGCTTCCTCAAATACAGGTTGAGGAAAGACGATTTCTGAAAGTGGTTGCAAGTTGTCTTTGAGCAACAGACTATCCATGTAGCCATAAAGACGCCGCAAGCTGGGGAAATTCATCGCCAGTTCTCGACCCATTTCTAGGTATTGCGAACCTTGTCCAGAGAAGAGAGAAACGACTTTGCCTTTGAGGTTAAGACCAGAGGCGCGGTAATATACTCCTTGGGGATGTTCCCAAGCTGGAGATGAAGCGCGATTTCTCAGACAATCGAGACTAATTTGCAGGAATTTGGCAGCTTGTGTCAGAGAATCAACAACAAATCCGACTCTAGGGGCATTTAAAGGAATTTCTGTGGATTTGCACTCTGCAATTAGTGCGGCGTAATGTTTGTCAGCATCAGGCAAGTGCAACTGACTTAAAATCTCTTCACATTTGCTCACCAATTGCGCGTGAGTTTCTGCGAACAGCACCACCTCACTCGGGGTACTGTGTACGCGGTAAGCACGATTGTGATCGGCTGCGTGTTCTTCTAAAACAACGTGATAATTAGTCCCACCAAAGCCGAAAGAACTGACACCGGCACGTCTTGGTGGTTCACCTTCCGCACGAATCCAAGGTCTAGTTTCGGTATTCAAATAGAACGCAGAATTTTTGATATTTAGTTTCGGGTTCGGTTCGGTAATGTTGATTGTCGGGGGCAATATTTTGTGATGTAGCGCCAAAGCCGTTTTAATTAAACTTGCTGCACCCGCTGCCGCTTTGGTGTGTCCGATTTGCGACTTGACGCTACCAAGGGCGATATGCTGTTTTTTGTCTTGACTAAAAAATTCTCTCAAGGATGAGAATTCAGTCGGATCGCCTGCCATTGTACCTGTACCGTGCGCTTCCACCAAACCGATACTTTCTGGTGCAAAGCCGGCATCTTCATAAGCGCGTTCTAAGGCTTTTACTTGCCCTTCTAGTCGCGGTGCATAGATGCTTTTATACTTTCCATCGCTGGATGTGCCGATACCTTTGATAACTGCATAGATTTTGTCATTGTCTCGTTCAGCATCTTCCAGCCGTTTGAGCAAAATCATCCCGATACCTTCACCTAGCATCATCCCGTCAGATTTAGCATCGAAAGGTTTGACTTTATCCCCAGGAGAAACCGCCGGTGTTTTGCTAAAAGATATGTAAGCCATGACGGAGTTATCTAAGTCAACTCCACCAGTTAGCATCATGTCGCTACGATGTTCTGTCAACTCGCTAATTGCTAGTTTTAAAGCACCGAATGAACTCGCACAAGCAGCATCAACTACGCAATTTATCCCGCCAAAGTTGAGACGGTTGGCAATTCTGCCGGCGACTACATTACCTAACATGCCGGGAAAGGCGTTTTCGTTCCAATTCACATAAGCGCTTTTGATTTTATCGACGATTTTTTGAGTATCTTCATCAGATAAACCGCTGCTTTTTAATACTTTTTCCCAAACCGGATATTGCAACCGCGCTGCTAGTGGCATTGCTAATTGTCCGCCTTGTGCGACACCTAAAACTACACCGACGTTCTCGCGATTAAACTCGCGAAGTTCGCTGTAATTGGCATCTTGCATTGCTTCTTTGGCAATGACTAAACTTAGTAATTGAGAAACATCTGTAACTTCCAAGATGTTAGGAGGCAATCCGAATTCCATCGGGTTAAAATCAACTTCCGGAATGAATCCGCCTCGTTTGCAGTAGGTTTTATCTTTGGTTGTTCTGGGGTCTGGGTCATAGTATTCGTCTATGTTCCAGTGTGAGGCTGGGACATCGGTAATACAGTCAATTTTGTTAACGATATTATCCCAGTATTCTTGTAAATTTCTCGATTGCGGAAAAAGAGAAGCCATGCCAATAATGGCTATAGGATTGTGTTGAAGTTGTCTGTTAATTTTGTTGATTGACATTTGTTTTTCCGACTTCATTTTTTTCTCCTCTATAACCTTAAGCACGGCTCGTTCACAATTGTTTATCTGGTCTTTCAACTGCGCCAGTGCAGTATCAATTGAATAAGCAGACATAGGAGGTAGCCTGATTCTTAGTACTGTGGAGTGTGAAGCTACAGCAATTTCTATTACCTACCAATGCAGGAACTATCTCTTCTAAGCAGCTAGCTATCCTCAGAAGTGTTCGCTTTCTTCTAAATGCTTTTATCACTCATCAACACTACCCGGCGTAATTACTTGATATTTAAGGCTTTGCCAAGTAATTTCTGCAATAGCGCGATCGCCGTTCGCGGAGCGTTCCGCAGGAAAGGCGGCGGCTTCCGCATCGCCGCAAAAAAGCTATACAGCCATAGAATGAATGATATTGTGGCAGTAGGTCGATTACATTGTTGAAACTGGTAAAGTCGTCTGGCAGTGTGTTAGCTGCTTGACTAATGAATGGAAAGAGTGAAAACTTAGTAGTAGCTATTAGGACAGAAACGCATTTTTTTACAGACCTAGTTTGATTATCTAGCTCAATTGCAGCAACGTAGCTGGTGTTAATAACGACGTTCTTTATCTTGATAAATGTCATAGCCAGTTTCAACGCCCCGGATAATACATTTTATAGAACTCGCCTTCAAAAAGTTGACAATTACGTTACAAAAAACATCACCTTTAATCGCAATTTATCTAAGACTCGGAAAAATAATAAAACTATCGCTTCGGTGATGACAATGAGGCTTTTTTTATGAATTCTTACTTTTTATATTTTCAGAAAGTAACTTATGCGCCTCACCGCTTTGAAGCATTTGAATTAATACAAACACTAGCACAGCTTGGATCAACTGAATAGTTCGTTTTGAATAATTTTAGAAAATAAATAGATTTTTCCTGATGTGAATTTTGAACACAATAGAGTACATAAGTATAATTGACGACTTTTATTGATAATCAGATAATTCTGTCATTTTTGGGTTCTACGTCTATTTTATCTAGATTAAAAAATAAATAACAACTTTTCGTAAATTAATATAAAGATTCAATAAATACAGCCAGATAATGCATACTAACTAGTCGATAGTTTCAAAATAACATCATAATTAAGCCGAGGTTTATCATCAATTTTAATTAAAAATAAACTTACACTTTTAAAAAGTTATTTATTAAACAATTATGAATTTATTGATAGTACACAATAAACATAAT
>CAXTNZ010000059.1:0-17940 GCA_964245695.1 uncultured bacterium
CTGCTACCCAAGGGTCAATCTTAAACTCCTGGGCGAGGAAATCGATAAAACAACGCACCTTTGCTGGTAGAAAGCGACCTCTTCTGTAAAAAGCGTAAATGGGCAAAGGAGTTGGTTGAGACTCTTTAAGAATTACCTTGAGGGTTCCAGTATTAACGACATCGTCAAACAACCAAATGGGAGATACCGCAATCCCAATTCCTGACAAAATTGCTTCACGAACAGCTGTAGAATTGTTTGCCTGAAAATTTCCTTGCACTTTTACCGACAATAATCCCGATGAACCCTCCCAGTTGATAGCCTTGTGTAAACAATGCAGTGGTGATGCATCAACTCTTGGGGCTTTTGCGGTTCCCCAGCTTGCTCAAAATATGCTTTTGCGGCGACACTCACGCGCAAAAGTTGTGCCAAAATGATGATTTTGCGTGTTTATTCCAGCTTTTTGCGCTTCAACTCACTCATTGCTAATTGTAACAATTTGAAAACGCCAAATCTTAAAATAGGCAAACCTGCCGTGAGAGGGAAGTTTGCATTTTGCCGGAACGTTAGTAATAATTTGGGTACTTTATTTATCAAAGCTATTTTTTCGCATATGAATCGTTCCGCTTGTCTTATTTTTAATCCGGTTGCGGGTCAAGGTGATCCAGAACAAGAATTGGCACAAATTCGGGCAATATTAGAGCCGGAAATTGACCTGGATATTTACTTAACAACTGAAGAAATCGGTGCTGACAAACTCGCACAGGAAGCGGTTGAGCGCGGTGTAGATGCCATCATTGCTTCTGGGGGAGATGGCACGTTGTCAGCTGCTGCTACGGCGCTGGTGGGTACTAATATTCCCTTTGGCATCATTTCACGGGGAACAGCAAACGCATTTGCCACGGCTTTAGGAATTCCTGACACGATCGCCTCCGCGTGTGACAATATTTTGCGGGGAGGAACTCGCAGTGTAGACTTAGCTTATTGCAATGGTCAGCCGATGGTGTTGTTGGCAGGTATTGGTTTTGAAGCGGAAACTGTGGAACGCGCCGACCGGGACGCGAAAAATCGATTTGGCATCCTGGCGTATATATTAGCAGGATTGCAAGAATTACGCAATTTAGAAACCTTTGATGTGGAAATTGAAACTGATGAGAAAATAGTTAAAACTTCCGCTGTCGCGGTAACGGTGGCAAATGCTGCACCTGCTACTTCAGTTTTGGCTCAGGGACCTGCGGGAATTATTGTTGATGATGGGTTATTAGATTTAACCATCGTGGCTCCGGCTAATAAGGCAGGAGCGATCGCCGCGACATTTCATCTATTTCAAACTGCTTCTGCGGGTATCCCAGTAGAGCGAAATGATATCGGCTATCTGCGCTCGAAACAATTCAAAATTACAACTGAACCACCGCAAAAAGTTGTCCTCGATGGTGAGTTGGTGGGGACAACTCCGATTGAAATTCATTGTGTTCCAGCAGGTTTGACTGTTTTTGTGCCGTTAACAGAAGAAGATGTGCCTGCGGAAAAACTAGAGGGACTTCCTAACTTGACGATTGAGATTAAAGATACAAATAATAACCGAATTAATACTGAATTATGATTCCTTGGCTGTGGAAGTAGAGAAAGCGGGGGAAGGAATTATTGAGTTGTTCGCACACCGAATTTTAGATAAGTAAACGCCTTATATCAGCTTTAAATATTTGATTTCTTCGCTTTTTAGGATTAAATAAGCGAAATTTTCTCCAAAAGTGGCAGCGAGCAACTTTTTTATGCCAATTAAAGGGCGAAACCTCCAACTGAGTGGGGTTGCGCTACCACTTAACTATGCCAATTAATTATCAATCAAGAGCCTAAAAGCAAATTAGAAGCGCGTTCTGATTTGCCACTTTCGGCTAAATTTACTTCAACCTTAATGTAGATACAACTTCAAGCCTAGCTTAATAACATAGTTGGTGAAGTCTTTATGTAACAAACAAAAGTAATGCTGGATACTTGTGTGTCGGGAATAAATATTTTACACGTTAGCAAGCAGAAGTATCGCTAGTGACAGTTTAATACTTAAGTTATTAAATACACAAATGATACAAGTAAAAGAAGATTAATTTGCGACGTTGTTTAGTAGATTAGCCTTTTTAAAAGCGATTAATTAAAAACTCAAAAAACACTTTTTAATTTCATTGATTAAAAGATACTTAACAAGGGGCTTCATGAATGCAAAAAATCCTCAACAAACATTTAACCAACAGGTAGAAGCTCTTCCCCATCAAGGCAAAGAACTGTATAAGAGTTTTGTATTATTGCCTTGGCAACAACTACAGTTCTTGAATGAATGCCTGAAAACATTTTGGATGAATTTACAAGAACTGCAAGCATCTATGGAAGAATTGCGCCAGCAGAACGAGGCATTGATAGCAACTCGACGGTATCTGGAAGAAGAACGCCACCGCTACCAAGATTTGTTTGACTTTGCGCCCGATGGCTATTTGGTAACCGACCTCAAGGGGACGATCGCACAGGCAAATTACGCCGCCGCCAAGCTGCTTAACATCGACCAAAAGTATCTGGTAGGCAAAAAGCTGATTAGCTTTATTCCAGAGGCAGACCGTCAGGCTTTTCGCATTATGCTGACTCAACTTTATGGCATGAAGCGATTGCAGGAATGGGAAGTACGTCTGTGTAAGCGAGACGGTACAGTTTGCGATGCGGCGATAACGGTAGTGACTGTCTATGAGCCAAATGGTAATGCGAAATCACTGCGTTGGCAACTGCGCGAAATCACTGCGCGCAAGCAAGCTGAAGAGCAACTACGCGAACTGCAAATGCAAAATTTGCAACTAGTAGAAGCAGACCGCCTGAAATCACAATTTTTGGCAATTATGTCCCACGAGTTGCGTACTCCCCTAAACGCGATTATGGGATTTTCTAACGTGCTGCTACGCCGATTTCGCTCTCAAGTTGAGCCGCAGCCATTTAGCATGGTGGAAAACATTTACAGCAACAGTAAGCACTTGCTGTCGCTAGTTGAAGACATTTTAGATTTTACCAAGCTGAAAGCCAAACGTCTGGAACTACAGATGCAAACATTTGACTTGGCGGAATTAGTGGTTGCTACTACCGAAGAAATGCGATCGCTAGCTGAGAAAAAAAATTTGGATTTGCAGGTTTACATACCTCAACCTCATATCCCTGTAGTCAACGACCCCAGCCGGATGCACCAAATTATTGCCAATTTACTAGATAATGCTATTAAGTACACAGAATCCGGCAGCGTAGTTATTGAAATTACAGAACTGCCGGAAGATAAAATAGCGATCGCGGTTGTTGATACTGGAATTGGCATCGCCGAAAAGGATTTAAAGCTGATTTTTCAGGAATTTCGCCAGGTAAATCAGACCTTGACGCGGTGTCATGGAGGCACGGGTTTGGGACTGGCAATTACTGATGCCCTAGTGCGACTGATGCAAGGAACCATCTTAGTAGAAAGCAGCGTGGGGCAGGGATCTACCTTCCGGATCGAATTACCCCGTACTCTTGCAGCTTGTGTCAATACTCGTTAATCGCGTAATTAAGCGATTTGATAACTTATACCGAGTTGCGTTTAAAGATAGTAGTTAGGGCTATTGGGGACAGGGGGGAAAGAAAGAACATGGAGGGATAGGGCAATCGTTCGCCCGATTCCTTTCCGACTCGGTGTTCACGATGGAATGCAACTTCGTATTATATATATAGATATCTTGGGTAGAATCGGCGTGGATTGGCTTTGGGAAGAAGTTGAAAATTCAGGAGTAAAATTGCTTTGAAACTTGTGTCCGATCCGGCGATCGCCGACAAAATTCGCAAGATGAACCAGCGGGTACGCTGGCAAGATCCCGTAATTGTTGAACGGGGTATTGACCAAACTCGGCTGGTGCTGGATGATAATCGTTCCAACGATACAGAGTTCTCATTTTTGGTTGTGGGTGACAGCGGTTCTGGATCGCACCGGGGACATAATCCCCAACGAAAGGTAGCTGAACTTATGCTGCCTCATCACAACGAAAGCCGTTTTATGTTGCATACCGGCGATGTTATCTATTTAGTAGGGTCGAGCGAGTATTACCAACAGAACTTCATCAAGCCTTACCGCGAGTTCCTTGTAGGTGGAGAGCATCCTAAACGCATCGCCTATGATCAGATGGTCTTCAACCTGCCGATTCTACCCATACCGGGAAATCACGATTACTATAACCTGCCGATTGTATTAAGCTTAGTGTCTTTGACAACACTGCCCATCCGGCGTCTACTTCAATCAAAATTAGATATTGATATTGGCTTGCATGGCTCAGGAGAGGGTGATGCTTATGCCAAAGCGTTTCTTGATTATCTCAAGGCGTTTAAGCTTCCGGGAGATTTAGCCCGTCATTTAGACAAGCATTATACGGAAAAAACGGATACTGGGCGTTGTCTAAGCTACCAGCCTGGACGGTTTACCCGCCTTCCGAATCGTTACTATACTTTCCGCTATGGGGGTATTGACTTTTTCGCTTTAGATTCTAATACATTTAACGATCCGCTTCCGCTAGCCTCGACGAAAGAAGGCGATGCTGATCGCCAAATATTGCGCGATCGCCGTGAGGATCTAGAGCAAGAAAACCAGCAAATCCTGGAAACTATAGCCAAACTTAATCCGGATAATCCTAGCGAAGCCGATCAACTCGACGACCTGCACGCCAAGCTGACACAAATTGAAGAAATTATTGTTGATATTGACAAGCAATTAGCCGCCGACAAAAAAACAACTGTGACTGATAGTGAACAATTGGAATGGCTGAAGCAGAGATTAATTGAGTCTTGGAATACTACCGAAGTGCGGGGAAGGGTAATTTATTTTCACCATCCTCCCTACGTGACTGAGGCGACAAAGTGGCAACAGGGACAGACTTTAGCAATTCGTAGCCGTTTGCGTAATGTGTTAAATGGGGTAGCTAAAGTGGTAGGTGACGCCGCTCAGGGGCGTCCTTTGGTAGATTTGGTGTTAAATGGTCACGCGCACTGTTTGGAACACATTCAGACGGTTGAGACGGGTGGTGGTGATTCTGGTGTTAACTGGATTGTTTGTGGGGGAAGTGGGTATAGTTTGCGACGGCAGCGGACTGAGGGAGCAGATGTGATAGAAGAGGATAAATTAGTAGCGCGATCGCATCTTTTTATCGGTCGCAATGGTCAGGGTTCTCAAAAGCGAAGACCTTACTCGTGCTTACGCATTGATGTAAAAGACGGTTTCCCTCCCAAATTCATTGTCCGTCCTTTGGTTGCCGAATGGTATCAGCGACAATGGCATTATCCTCAAATTCAGCCGTTTACAATTTGAAAGATAGGTGTAATTTGTAGTCAGCGCTTAAGCGCTATACAGAACTCAACTATACCCCCAGTTTTCCCTAAACTACAAATAGAGCTTCCTGACTTGCACTCAACGCTGATGATTAAATCTTCCTTAAAATAGTATTTCCTCTGATGTCGTAAGGCGTAAAAAACACAATTTCCTTACAGACATTTATGCAAATCAAAATCACTACCAAGCCCGAAACTATTCGCGTTTGTACCCTCCACGCTATCGCCCCTCAACCCAGGCTTTGTTCGTATAGCCACAGGCAAAAAGCCTGTGGGTGAATAAAGCACTTCAATTAACGCCACGTGTTGCCCGTTAGCGTAATCACCGCTACAGGGCAAGGTGCTTTGTTGAGAATAGCATCGGAGCGGTGCCCAAAGAACACTCGACCTGTTACAGTGCGAATAGTGCTGCCCATGACGATTAAATCTACTTGGCTAGTACGGGCAAAGTTGAGGACTTCCAATTCGGGAATTCCAGTCAGAATTACAGTTTTGACCTCTGCACCCAGTCCGCGTCCAAGTTCGGCTTGCTGTTGCAGGATCTGTTCCGCAATCTCTGTTACCGATCGCATTGTCTGCTCCTCAAACAAAATGTATTCCCGCTGAGTCCGATTGACAACATTGACTAACGTGACAATCGCCCCAGTTTGAGCTGCTATTGTACTAGCAACTTCAACTGCATATTCGCTATGTTCGCCGCCACTAGTAGGTACTAAAATCTGACTAATCTTGTGAGAGCTAATCGCCTCGCTCAGCTCCTGCGCTTTCAATAAATTCGACTTTACCACCATTGTGGCGCAAGGAGCTTCTTGAATCACGCGATCAACTAGCACATTAAATAAAGTACCGGCTTGGCGCTGACGTTCGGTGGCACCAATGACAATCAAGTCATATCCTTTGTTTGCTTCTTTGATAATCACCTCAGCCGCATCGTTTCCTGACTCTACTTTGGTTTGCAGCAATCCATCAACTGGGAGGTGAATTTGCTCTGCTACGGCGGCAATGGCTGCTTCTGGTGTAGTTGCTTTTACATCTTTTACGAGGACATTTACTGCTTTATTTCTGGGCTTTTGATCTCTTTTGGCATACAAAGCAGTCACTTCTAGAGTATTTTGGTGTGCTAAATGGCTGACTAACTGAGCAGCTAATCTCACATTCGGTCCCCCTTGGGTGGGCAGTAGTATCCGGCGGATGCGTTTAATAAAACTGCGGCTGGCGAGTTCTTCTTGTTGCAACCGTTGGGCTTCTTCTTCACCGATCTCGACTTTGGACAGTGACCAGCGCAACAAAGGTGGAGCCATTAATGAAGTAACGATCGCCACCATCACAATAATCGAATACATCTGTTGATTGAGTACGCCCAAGGAAACGCCGATAGTGGCAACAATAATCTCCATTGCTCCACGGGCGTTCATCCCCGAACCCATTGCAATACCTTCCCAATGGCTCAAGCCGCCGACACGAGAACCGATGTATGCTCCGGTGAATTTGCCAAAGCAGGCGATCGCCAAGACAATTAAACCAATGATTAATGTTTCTGGATTCAGCAGTTGCACTAAATCGACTTTTAATCCGGCTGTGGCGAAGAAAATCGGTGCCAGAAACCCAGCTGTAATCACTTCCAGAGTTATCCCCGCCTCTCGACTAAAGCGTGGCGATTGTCCGGCGAGAATTCCTGTCACAAAAGCTCCCAATGCAGCTTCAATTCCCAACGCGTGGGTCAAAGCCGCAGCACCTAAAGATAGCACTAATAAAGCTGACAAACTAGCAGTTGCGCCGCCGATGTAATCATCTACCCAGCGTAACACCCAAGCCATAAGCGATCGCCCGATAGTAAAGGCAACTGCCAAAAATATTACTGCTCCACTAACCGACTTAAATACTGTTGCGAAATCGAATTTACCACTAGTTGCTAACCCCGACACCACAGAAAGGAGAATCCAGCCTAAAGTATCATCGGTCATACCTGCCGCTAACGTAACTTGTCCGATGTCACGCCGAATCAGCTTTAAGTCCATCAACACCTTGGCAATCACCGGAACTGCTGAGATACTCATTGCAGTGGCAATAAACAAGCTGAAAATTAACCGTTCGTCAGGGTTTGCCAGGAAGTTATCTGGTAGCAACAAACCCAATCCTAATCCGGTAGCAAAGGGAATAATAATCCCCCCCAAGGAAATCAGTAGGGCGGTTTTGCCTTTGCGGACAATTAAGTTTAAGTCGGTTTCCAGTCCAGTTACAACCAGCAAAAATAGCACTCCTAACCAGGCTACGACCGAGAGTAAATCAGATTGTGCCTGACTGGCAGGAAAAACCTCATGACGTAAAGTTGGTAGAATTAAGCCGAATATCGATGGACCCAGCACCACTCCCGCCAGTAGTTCACCAATCACAGGCGGTAGTTGGATTCGCCGCATATACTCACCTAAGCCTCTGGCGACCAGAAGTAGCAGAGCTAACTGCAACAATAGTAGAAGCAACTGGTGGTGTCCAAGAGGCTTAATCAGACCTTTTTCGGTTACTGTACCAGCCGTGAGCAAAAGGTCAAGCAGTGAATTCATCTTGTTTGTTAAGATTTTTGATGGTTGTGTAAGAAGAATCTTCGATGGTCAGCTTGGGAAAGTCATCTATCTATAAGCTATTTAAATAGACTTCTTGGGAAAATAGAGAGAGGGGACAGCTTGGCGATGATTTTCGTTGACGAGCGAAAAAGTATTCAGGAAAATTAGGTTGAATGTCTGGTTCGTGATTTGTGGAGATATAATATTTTACAGGCGATTTTAATATATCAACCTGCGTGCTGACTTAATTTCCATCAATGCAAGACTATAGTCAATTGCTTTCTGACAAAGTGGATGCGATCGCACAACAGTGGGTAGATGCGGTTATTCAGGATGGACAAATTCAGAGTACTGAGCATCTTTCTCGCCCAGGGGTAGAAAACCACGTATCTGATGTTCTCAATGCTCTGGCAACTTTACTGAGTCAAACTGAAGAAAGTGATATTGAAACGATCGCCAAAGACAGTTTGCATCATGGTGTTCTCAGAGCAAAACAAGATTTTGACCCCACAGAAATTGTGCGAGAATACCACCTGCTGCGCTCGACTATCCTTGCTAATCTCCGGGAAGAGTTATTGCTAGGAGAGCCGGAGGAGATTTTGCGGGCGGTGACGCTGATTAATGGAGTTGTAGATGTAGCGATCGCCCAATGCTTTAAAAGCTACGTAGATCAGCGGTTGCAGGAACTTGTACAGCTACAAAACCAGTTAAACTTAACTAATCAAGAATTAAATCGCTTGTTACGTGGCAGCCAAGATAATCTTTCCCTACTGGCGCATGAGTTGAAAACGCCGCTGAATTCAATCATCGGTTACTCAGACCTATTTTTACGTCAACAACGCGCCTCTCAAGTCAGAGATACAGTTCCCAAGTTGGAACACATCGAGCGAGTGCTGAATAACGGTCGTCAACTTCTGCGCTTGATTAACGATGCGCTGGAGCTTTCCCGCACTGAAGCAGGCAAAATACAGTTGAAATTAGCGCTGACGGGTGTACGCTCTGTAATCGACACGGTTGTAGAAGTTATGCAGCCTTTGGCAGATTCTCGTGGACTACAGTTAGTGGTGGATGAGAACGATGCACCGAGTAAAGTGTTAACAGATTCTTTTCGACTACAACAGATACTAATGAATCTAGTTAGCAACGCCATTCGGTACACGGAAACGGGCTGCGTTACTATACAGTATCGTTTGCTAAGCGATAATCAATGGGAAGTTTCCGTCAGCGATACGGGAATTGGTATTGCACCGGAAGAACAATCCCGCATCTTTGAACCGTTTACTCGTGGGCGATCCGCTGCCAAATTGCGTCCTGCTGACAGCACAGGTTTAGGACTAGCGATCGTTGATCGGTTAGTTAAGCTATTACAGGGTAAAATTAGTGTCACCTCCCAGGTGGGGGTAGGTTCCACCTTTACGGTTTCTCTACCAACAGAAGTAAGGATTCAGGAAGAGGCGGTGGCATCTACTTATAAGTAATTTAGAGTAACGCAGATGCGTTTAACGTTCACCAGCAGGAAATATCACAATGGCATTGCAAGCCGTAATTCTCGATGTTGATGGCACACTTGTTCTCAGTAATGATGCTCATGCTAAAGCTTGGGTTGAGGCGTTTGCGGAATTTGGATATGATGTATCTTTTGAGCAAGTGCGACCACTAATTGGGATGGGAGGCGATCAAGTTGTCCCCAAACTGGTGTCAGAACTTTCTGGTGATGAAGGTGAAGGAAAGGCGATCGCTGACCGACGCAAAGAACTTATTATCAATAAGTATGCACCAAATCTGCCTCCTGCCAACGGTTCACGGCAATTGCTGTTGAAGATGCTAGATGAAGGATTGCGGTTAATTATCGCCAGTTCAGCAACGAGTGAAGAACTTTCACTGTTGTTGAAAGCTGCTCAAGTTGATGATTTACTTGATCAAGCTACAACTTCAAGTGATGCGGAATCTTCTAAACCAGCCCCTGATATTGTCGAAGCTGCGCTTAAAAAGTTGAATATGCAGCCTGACGAAGTGGTGATGCTTGGTGATACTCCCTACGATATTCAGTCGGCTTCTGGGGCGGGAGTTGGCGTGATTGCGGTACGCTGCGGCGGCTTTGATGATGCGGATCTCAAAGAGGCGATCGCTATTTACAACGATCCGGCTGACATTCTCGCAAATTACGAAAATTCACCTTTGGCAAAATAAGCGACGACCGGGACGAAAGCCCGACCGTCGCAGTAAGAATGCCGTATAACCATCAGAGAAACTTTAGTAATGCAAAACTAAACTCCACCCGGACCTCTGCCGCGTTTGTCACCTTCTTCGCTCAATTCTCCTTGCTTGTCTTCATTAATATCTTCGAGTTCTGCGACCCGTGCAGCTTTGTCTTCTGCTGCTTTTTGGCGGGCATCTCCCGGTGTATCGTAGTACATTTCCGGTTCGACTGCGTAGTTGTTTAACAAACCTTCTTTATCTACCGTGTAGCCGTCTGTGGTGCGGATGCTACTATTAGGGTCGGTTTGGTCATCGGTGAGCGCACTTGCTTCCCTTTCTTCGGTGGGGGTTGTTTTAAACTGATCTCCTTCTCTTTCTATACGTGCCGCAGTTTCCGCTGGTATTATACCGCGATCATATTTATCTTCACCAACGCGATCGGATGAGTCTACTGCTTTGTTAAACTTGTCATCAGCCATAAATAAAATCCTCTTTCAACAGTCTGTTGAATAACTTTAAGAACTAGGGTAAGCGTTTTTGGGATCAGGAATATACTATCTTTAGAAGGGAGTTAGCTTAAGAAACCCATATTTTTTGTCTATCCTTAGATATATTTTGCAAAAATTATCTAAATTAAATTAAAGCAAAACTTTTATTAATACTTGCGTTGTGTCTCTACCGCGTATAGCCAGTGAAATTTACCTTAGAGACGTTTCATGAAACGTCTCTACATTGCAATCTAGATAATTTTCAAAATATTATAGCTTCAATAGCTAATAAAATGGTCAAGCGAGAAAATTGTTTTCCACTTGACCATCAACATGCAAATAAGTATTCAGGAGACAAAAAAACTCTTTCATTCTTTATATCTGTCTGAAAAATGAAGAATGGGGAATCACATTTTCCAGACAAATTTAAAGTTTTTTACTTGGCAAAGATTAGTTTAGGATTCGGAAACATTTGTGCCCAAAATTTGTTTTTTGAACGATTCAATTTCCTCAGCTAATTCTTGCCGAGTTGAAGTTTTGAGTAAATAGCGGGAAGTAAACCAGGTTGCGTAACCAATTCCTACCAATTCAAAAATCGGTGATAGCAGCGGAATATCATTGATTGCGTCGATAACTGCCAGTACTACCTTGACTGCAACAATTGCCGCCAGAATTAAACCAAGGCTGATAATTGGCTGCTTATATTGGTTAAAGAAATTACCTAAGTATTCGGGCAGTTTTGCCAAAAACTCAGAGACTTGTCTGCCAAATTCCTGCAATTGGTTTTCCGGTTCAGTTGCAGGTGGTAGCATTGGCAAATTTTGAGGATTTGAACCTTCAATTGCTGCCAGACCCTCTGGTGAGGTAGGATTAGCGTATTCCGATTGCTGTAAGTTTGCGTCCATGTTTCTCGTATTTTGTTGAATAGAAAACAGTGTTTTTCTGGTGATTATTTCTTAACAACGGTTGCTTTATTAATCACTTTGTTGACACCTTTAATTTCTTTCGATAAAGGTTCAATTTTAGCTAGTTGCTGCTCATTTGTCACAGTTCCTGTTACAGTGACTGTACCACCGTCGGCAGCTTCAACTGCTAAATTACCGTTGGGGATGTTAGCCTCCAACTTAGAGCGAACTTGACTTTTAAGGTCGCCTGTTGCTCTGTCGGTATCGCCACCAGTCACATTATTCCGCTCTTCGCGAGCTTTAATGTCGGCATTTAGTTGTTTTCTACGGATTTCACTTTGGGCGTCTTCTTTAGCAGCTTCAGTTGCTTGTACGCTTGGCGCTTCGGTCTGAGATACAGTTTTATTAGCATCATTGGGTGCATCCGCGCTAGTTTTAGCTGGATTTTGACAAGCAGCAGCACCAAAAACTAACAAACCACTAATTAGGAAATGAGCTAGCTTTTTCATTTGCTTAATACCTGATAATAATGTAAAAAGAATGGAGTAGTGAGGCGCAAGTTTTTGATTCTTTACTCTCGTTCACAGGTTTTACCTGTGAATGCTTTATAGTGGATTATTGCCTCGTTTTTGTTAGCAAAGGCAGCCTTCTTTTATGCATTCCCTAACATTGTTAGGGAATGAGAGGTAACACGCTATAAGGTACGTTCATCCCGACGGTCAATAATGATCACCGCTGGATCGTCGCTATCAATATTCGGCGCGTAATTCGTTGGAGTGGTGTTAACAACTGGTGTTTGAGCAACTTGGCGATCGCGATCGCCCAGGCGATCATTATCGGTAGCATCATAGATGGCAAAGTCTTCCACATGTCGCCGTCTGAGAATTTCTTCCGCGCGGTGAACTTCCGCATCTGTGCCATCGACGATTACCAAATAGTCGCCTTTGTTAACGCGATCGCTGTATACTTTCGCATTTTTTTCCGGAATTCCTAAACCAACTAGTCCACCGGCTATACCCCCGGCGGCTGCACCAATTGCGCCACCTGTCAGAGCCGTCGCCAAAGCAGTTGCAACTGTGCCACCTAATAATACTGGACCGACTCCCGGAATTGCTAAGGTGCCAAGACCTACTAATAAGCCGCCTAAACCGCCTAATGCAGCGCCTGTTGCTGCACCAGCTTTCGCACCATCGTCGGCTTTGGTGTTGCTTACTCGGTCTTGAGCATCTACGCCGCCAACGCGATCGCTTATGTTGTGATCTGCGTTTTTACCGATAATCGATACGTGCTCCAGCGATATTCCACCATCACGCAAATCGGTAATTGCAGCTTCCGCATCGCGGCGATGAGCGAATACGCCGATCGCTCTTTTGTTTCTATGTAGAGGTGCTGTGGTGTTAACAACTGGTGTTGCAGCAACTTGGCGATCGCGATCGCCCAGGCGATCTAAATCTCTAGCATCATAGATGGCAAAGTCTTCCACATGGCGGCGTCTGAGAATTTCTTCCGCGCGGTGAACTTCCGCATCTGTGCCATCGACGATTACCAAATAGTCGCCTTTGTTAACGCGATCGCTGTATACTTTCGCATTTTTTTCCGGAATTCCTAAACCAACTAGTCCACCGGCTATACCCCCGGCGGCTGCACCAATTGCGCCACCTGTCAGAGCCGTCGCCAAAGCAGTTGCAACTGTGCCACCTAATAATACTGGACCGACTCCCGGAATTGCTAAGGTGCCAAGACCTACTAATAAGCCGCCTAAACCGCCTAATGCAGCGCCTGTTGCTGCACCAGCTTTCGCACCATCGTCGGCTTTGGTGTTGCTTACTCGGTCTTGAGCATCTACGCCGCCAACGCGATCGCTTATGTTGTGATCTGCGTTTTTACCGATAATCGATACGTGCTCCAGCGATATTCCACCATCACGCAGATCCGTAATTGCAGCTTCCGCATCGCGACGATGAGCGAATACGCCGATTGCTCTTTTGTTTCGGCGTTGCAGAGGTGCTGTGGTGTTAACAACTGGTGTTGCAGCAGTTGCGACACCAATACCCCGATCAGGAACGCCAGAAGTTATATTTTTGCTATTGGGGTTGTCATAAATACCAAATTCTTCTACACCCCCACGACGTAAAATTGCTTCCGCTTCCGCAATTTCCGCATCTGTGCCATCTATAATGACTAAATATTGTCCCCGTTGTACGCGATCGTTGTAAACTTTGGCTCGCTCTTCCGGAATTCCTAAACCAATTAATCCACCCAGCAAACTACCAGCTAATGCACCAATACCGGCTCCCGCTAGAGTTGTCGCCAACGCGGTTGCTGTTGCGCCTGCCAGCATAATTGGTCCGATTCCCGGAATTGCTAAAGTCCCAAGACCGACTAATAAGCCTGTTAATCCACCCAAAGTACCGCCGGAAACTGCGCCGACTGTCGCACCTTCGTCAGATTTATCGCCAACGCGCTCTCGAACTTCAGCACCAGCAATATCATCTTTGCCGTCTGCATTTTGGGCAACCACAGATACTCTGTCCATCGCAAAGCCGGATTTTTTTAACTCATGCAGCGCATGTTCTGCATCCCGGCGATGAGCAAATACTCCTACGGCACGTTTATGTACTCCCACAACCATTCTCAAATTCTCCCAATACTAATATGTTGAAATTTATTTACTCGAATAATACTATTTCTCCATTTTTTTCTATACTTGTCATCAATCGCTTGGAAGAAGTTTTACATCTATCTTAAGTAATAGATAAGCTATTGTACTTAATGCTAATAAATAAAAGATAAATCTTAATTATATTTTCACGGCTTAATCTTCTATATATACCTGTTATTTACATTAACCATAACTTCTTAGATTACATCTAGAGGTGTTTAGTAATTCCCTGAATCCGTCCACAAATAACTTTTTTGTCTCCAAATGTTAAAAAATATTAAATAAATAAGAAATACTAAATAGTAGGTTTTAGATCCAGCGCTACAAAGCTACAGGCGATCGCCAAATTTTTTGGAAGGACTTTGAAGAAATGTGTCAAAAATGAGAATCCTAACTTAGATGTATTAATACAACTAAACTACGACTTTTGGTAAACCGATTTATTACCAGGGCTAGTGTGTGCCCAGATAACTGCTGGCTAGGCTTGTATATAAGCCATTTCCTAGAGAAATGGACGCATGTAGTTTAGCTTGAGTGAAAAAATAATATGTTTCAAAGTTTGGAAATTGCTTTGAAAATATCCCACTTATCTTTTGGATTACAATCGATGCCATTCGCTCAGGCGGTTGTAATTCCAGAAGTGTCACTTGCCTTTTCTGGTCCGAAGTTTTTGGTAGCAATGCTATCTGGTGTATTGATGGCTTTTGCCTTTCAATTTTTATTAACAAACTTCTCTGTAGCAGTCGGAATTTCTGCTTTAGGCGGTGACTCATTTTCTGATGATGATGATTCCCAAAGCTTACCAGGTTCGATTCGCCAAGTTGAAGCCACCGTTGGACTTTGGGCGCTGATAACCGTTAGTATTGCATTATTCATCGCTTGTTTTTTAGCGGTGAAACTGAGCTTAATTGATAGTGCAGTTTTAGGATCAATTATCGGTGTAGTCATCTGGTCTACCTACTTCTCATTAATAGTTTGGTTAGGTTCATCAGCAGTAGGTTCTTTAATTGGTTCTCTCGTCAAAACTGCAACTTCTGGCTTTCAAGGACTGATGGGGACAGCAACTGCGGCTTTAGGTGCTAATGTTGCTAAAAATCAAATGGTTTCTACAGCAGAAGATATTACAGCCGCAGTTCGTCGGGAATTAACTTCTGGTTTTGACCCTGACAGTATCAAAAATACGCTGCAAAGTTCTTTAAGTTCTCTGCAATTACCAAAGCTGGATGTCAAAGATATTCGCAATCAATTTGACCAGTTGCTGAAAGATACAGATTTGCAATCTCTCGGCGATAGCGATGTTTTGAAAAATATCAATCGCCAGACTTTTGTTGATTTAATCAGCAGCCGCACAGACTTTTCTCAAGAAGACATTAATGGCATTGCTGACCAACTAGAAGGCGCTTGGCAACAAGTTTTAACTCGCCAAAATCCCACAGACCAAGTGCTGAATTTGCTCAATTCTGCTAGTCCTGAAGAACTAAATTCTGATAAATTAGGTGAAAAGCTTCAGGAATTGATTACATCTGGCGGAGGTAGCAGCAAGCAAAGCAATGGTTTAATGAAACAAGCTATTCAATATGGCTTGAGCGCCGCAGTACCAGCAGTGTTGAAGAACGCAAATCTATCGAATATAGATTTGGACAAAATCACACCTCAGTTGCAAAAGCTGAAAGAACAATTTAAAGATGTAGATGTTGATAAAATTAGAGAACAACTACAAAAGTTGAGCAAGCAAGCAAGTGAGCAAGTAGCTGGAAAATTGCCATCAGCAGCACCGACTAACACTATTAAGGCGGATGTAGAAGATTACATATTGAATTCGTTTCCTTGGCATTTCAACAGACTCACGCTTAAAGATGAATTCAAAGAAGTCATTTATGACCAGAATGCAGAGCCAGGAAAAGTAAGACGAGAATTGGAAGAACTCAATCAAGAGTATTTTAGCAACTTGCTGAAGCAGCGGGGTGACATCAGCCAAGCGAGGATAAACGAAATTGCTGAGCAGATGGAAAGCCAACGCAACGAAGTTTTAGAAATTGTTCGACAAGGGGAAGCACAGGAAAAAAGTCAAAGTTTCCGCACCCGCATTGAAGATTATCTGCGTTCGACTGGGAAAGAAGAACTCAACCCTGAAGGTATTCAAAGTGAGTTTGCAAAGTTAGTGGAAGATCCAGAAGCGGGTTTTGCAGAGTTGAGCGATCGCTTCAAAGAAATCGACCGCGATACTCTTGTACAATTGCTCAAGCAACGTCAAGACATCAGCGAAGAAGAGGCTAATAATATTGTTGGTCGAATCGAAAGCGCTCGCGATAACGTCTTGAATCGTGCTAACGAATTGCAAGAACAAGCAAAAGCCAAAGCTGATGAACTGCGTCAAAGAGTTGAAGGATATCTGCGGAATACTAACAAAGAAGAACTCAATCCCGACGCGATCAAACGCGAGTTTAAAGTATTGCTGGATGACCCGCAAGCGGGAATTAGCTTACTGCGCGATCGCTTATCGCAATTTGACCGCGATACATTAGTTCAACTATTGACTCAGCGTCAAGATTTAAGTGAAGAACAAGTTAACCAAGTTCTCGATAATTTGGAATCGGTACGCGATAACGTTTTGCAAGCACCGCAAAAAGCAGCGGATCAAGCGAAACAACAATACGAACAAACGACAACAGCAATCGGTGAATATCTTCGCAACACCAATCTGGAAGAACTGAATCCAGAAGGTATCAAAGCAGATTTAGAAAAATTACTCAACGATCCCAAACAAGGTGCTTCTGCGTTACGTGATCGCTTATCGCAAGTTGATCGAGAAACCTTAACTAAACTCGTCACCTCCAGCGGAAACTTGAGCGAAGAGCAAATTAATCAGATAATCGATCAATTCCAATCAGCGATTGATAGCATTGTCAAAGCACCGCGTCGTTTAGCAAATCGCGCCACAAAACAAGCTTTAGATTTTGAAGCGAATCTAGAAAACTATTTGCGGAACACGAACAAAGAAGAACTTAACCCAGATGCGATCAAGCGCGATTTACAATTGTTGCTGCAAGATCCACGTGCGGGAATTGGAACTTTAGGCGATCGCGTTTCCAAAATCGACCGTTCATCAATTGTGGCTTTGCTGTCCCAACGTGAGGATATTTCCGAAGAAGAAGCAAACCGTATTGTTGACCAAATCGAATCGGTTCGCAACTCAGTTGTAGAACAGTACCAACAGATTCAACAACAAGTACAATCGGTAGTTGACGGGACTTTCGGGAAAATTCGTAACTATCTCAACGCACTGGATCGTCCCGAACTTAACTACGAAGGAATTAAGCAAGACGTTACCAAAGTGTTTGACGATCCCCAAGCTGGATTTGAAGCGTTGCGCGATCGCTTGAGTCAATTCGACCGTGATACTCTAGTTTCTGTCATTAGTTCGCGTCAAGATATTTCTGAGGCGCAAGCTAATAAGATTATCGACCAAATCGAAGCCTCGCGGGATAACGTATTGCACCAAGCCGAACGCATCCAAAAAGAAACTCAAAAACGCTTAAAGGCTATCAAAGAGCAAGCGAAAAAGCAAGCTGAAGAAACCAAAAAAACCGTTTCCGATGCAGCTTGGTGGCTATTTGGTACAGCTTTTGTCTCCGCTGCTGCCTCGGCGATCGCTGGAACTATAGCAGTAAGGGGTTGATAGTTGTGTTTATGCCGACTGTAGTTATGGCGATCGCACTCCGCGATTGATAAGTTAAGTATAGAAGCCATTAACTTTAGTTCTATCAGGCTCC
>CAXTNZ010000059.1:17950-29147 GCA_964245695.1 uncultured bacterium
CGCTTTGACATCCCTCGCCGCCAGTGCAATCGCCGGTGCGATCGCCGTATCAGGTATACCCTTTATTGGCTAAATCATCTTAATTTTTAGGAACCAGATCCCCGACTTCTTTGAGAAGTCGGGGATTTGAAAATTTTAATATAACCTGTCAAGATGATTTTGAACAGTTTTTATTAATTCCTAAATAAACGAATATAAATTAAAATAAACCGAATAAACTAATAATAAATAAAATCATTAGATAATATTGACTTATTCATGAATTAATGCTGTTACTAAGAAAATGGCACAGTTTAAGCGTTGTCTAGCAGAGTTCATGGGAACTTTTTGGCTAGTATTTGGTGGTTGTGGTAGTGCAGTATTTGCAGCAGCATTTACAGTAGATAGTGCAAATATTGCTGAAAATATAAGATTTCCTCTCGGTATCGGATTAGTTGGAGTTTCCTTGGCGTTTGGTCTATCTGTATTGACAATGGCTTATGCGATCGGTCATATTTCTGGCGGTCACTTTAACCCAGCAGTTTCTATAGGACTTTGGGCAGCAAAGCGCTTTCCAACTTCGGAGCTTTTGCTGTATATTGGCTCTCAAGTATTTGGGGCTATAGTAGCCGCAGGAATTATCTACCTGATTGCTATTGGTAAGCCAGGATTTATACTTAGCGGCTCAAATCCACTGGCAACTAACGGTTTTGGACCTGATCATTCTCCTGGTGGCTATTCCTTATTCGCTTGTTTTATTGCCGAGTTAGTTCTCAGTTTCATGTTTTTGATAATTATCCTCGGTGCTACCGATCACCGTGCGCCTCAGGGTTTTGCCCCAATAGCAATTGGTCTAGTATTAACACTGATTCACTTGATTAGCATCCCTCTTACCAATACATCGGTGAATCCGGCTCGAAGCTTGGGTCCGGCAGTTTTCGTTGGTGGTTGGGCGATTGAGCAGTTGTGGCTATTCTGGATAGCACCAATCCTAGGAGCCTTTTTAGCAGGAACATTCTATTATCAAGTTTTGGAAGCACCAAAACCACAAAGATAGTTCTCAGATGTCGCGTAATATCAGGTTCGCCTGAATACTTATTATGTTTGACTGATGGAGGCAGGCATTCCGCCTTATACCGCAGACTTGCGCTCATAATAACTCATATTCTCAGTAATCAGAAAGCACCGCTCAGCTTTTGAGTTGAGTGATAAACATCACCCACAAGCCAGATCCAAATCACTTGTCCACATTTGGTTATCACTTAGGTTGGGAGAAAAATAAATCCTAGACTAAAACGGAAATAGTGATTTAGTTATTACTTAATGGTTCTGGGGGCACTACTATGCTGGAAAAATTCTTATTAGCGGTTATCTTAACTTTCGCACTGACTGTATTTGCCAAATTGAGTTCGTATTCTCCTAGCCAGACAACTGGGGAAATGAACTGGCATAATCATGCAGTTTTTACTTTAACTGAACGGCATGACTGAATATATATAGGATATAGGGCTTCTCGATTGCGTCCAATACAATCTCACCTCTCTCCTTGTATGGAAGAAGTTGGGGGTTAGGTCTGTCTTGGATTCTACGGCAAACCGCTATATATTCAGCAATATAGCGGGCGACTTGCTCAGATTATACATATCAACAATATCAACAGCTAGTTATGCTTGATACTTTAAGCTGAGCTATAACTGTGTCAACCAATACGGTGAAATTCTGAGTAAAAAGTATTTTGACATAGATTATGAAAAGCCCAATTCTATCCACAGTAATATTTGTAAGCACATTTAGCTTAGCAACCGTCGCCCAAGCAGCAAATTCTGAACACATTAGACAGTTATTAGCAACCAAACAATGTCTAAACTGTGATCTAAGTGGCGCTGGTTTAGTGCTGGCAGACTTATCAGGAGCCAATTTGAGCGGAGCCAATCTCACAAATGCAAACCTCAGCCGCGCCAACTTGAGCGGTGCGGATTTAACAGGTGCAAACTTAAGCGGTGCTAGTTTATTTGGTGTTAACTTGAGCGGTGCTAAACTTAGTGGAGCAAATCTGCTGGGTACTGACTTGAGAAATGCCTATCTCGCCAACGCACAATTGACGAGTGTGAACCTCAAAGGCGCTAACTTGCAAGGAGCAGTGGGTATACCATTGCAAGCAGCCAAGCCAGAAGAATTCTATGGTTGGGGTGTAGCAGAAGCGCAAAAAGGCAACCAACAAAATGCCATTGATTATTTCAATCAAGCGATCGCTATTAAACCAGACTTTGCAGCCGCTTATCTCGCTCGTGGTGTTGCTCGTTACCAAATCTTAGATAGACAAGCTGCGTTCCAAGATGCCCAAACTGCTGAAAAACTATTTAAAACCAAAAACGACAACCCCGGAATGCAAACAGCACAAGCATTTATTCTCGAACTGAAAACACCTCAAGGTAGTAAAGTAACTACCGGCAAACCTAGTTTAGTTGACTTTTTGGGCGGAGTGGCGTCAGTATTGCTTCAGTTCTTTCCCTTTTAGGGGAATGGTGCGTAGTGAGCGGTTTACCGCTCAAAACGGCTTCAGCCGTTACTACGTTAAGGAGCGTTTATTTATGCCCATCTACTTATCAACCAACAAATGACTATATCTGCCCAATTGTGGAAAGCAAATCAAGATTTAGCGCAAGCTTGCTTAGAGCATCCTTTTGTTCGCGGCATTGCTGATGGTACACTAGATACGCAGAAATTCGCCTACTATGTAGGGCAAGATGCTTTTTTCTTAGAAGCTTTTGCTCGCGCTTACAGTATCGCTGCTGCAAAAGCACCAGAGTGGGCAGGCTTTATTATATTCCACAATCTAGCTGCTGGAGTTTTGGCAGAATTGCAGCTACATGAGAGCTATGCTGCTAAATGGAAAGTGAATTTGCACTCTGTAGAACCAGGAACAGCTACCCGCCGCTATACTGACTTTTTGTTAGCAACTGCTTGGGGTGGGGATGTCGGTTTAGCGGCTGCGGCTATGTCTCCCTGTATGCGTTTATATGCTTTTTTGGGAGAAGAGTTAGCACGTAATGGTATTCCCAATCATCAGTATGCAGACTGGATTCGCACTTACAGCAGCGCAGATTTTCAGCCACTAGCAGAACAATTAGAAGGTTTAGTGGAAAGTTATGCTACTGCTACTACCTTAGTACATTCAACTTACCGTTATGCCATGTTGTGTGAGCGAGACTTTTTCCAAGCAGCATGGGAAAGCTGGTAAAACATCAAGCTAACCCTTTTCCACCATCCATACCAGCATCCCTAGAATCTCCTCGACTGGGGGAAATGGATAATCTCTCACATCAATAGTCACAATTTGTCCTGATAATTTTAAAAATCGCCAAGCTGTTCCGCTAGTCACAGATCCATAAATGGTTTCCAGAGGTTGAGAATTTGCTTCATTGAACTTTTGAGCTGCTACCATTTCTGCAATGCACTGTCCCAAACCAATATTGAGGTTATCGCGTTTAGCTTCCACAAGAACTACAGCTGGTGCTTCGATGTCAAATTGTTCTGGAGAACGACTAATCAAGAAATCACAAACTCCGCTCAGTCCAATTGCCGGATCGACGGTAAAATCAGTTCCTGAGAAGACACTGATCTGCCGATTCAGTATGCGTTTAACTTCTAACACAGTTGGGGCAACTATCATCTCAGATTTTGCCTTTTCAGTACCAACAGCGATCGCCCACGATAAATTTTCTTCCAATAATCCAGCTAAGACTGGACTGGGTGTAATGAGTTCAACTTCTGGTAAAAAACGACCACCTTCAACGGTAGTTAACCCAAAGTCTTGCTTCACTCTGCGTAACGTAAAGTCGCTGTATGCCATATTGCAAAATCCGAAGAACGAAATTTTAGATTTTTAACTTTTGACTCTTGCTTCATTGTGCATCCTATGCATGAGAAAATCATGTAACATAAGCGCTAATAAAAAAGACGATCGCGGGGAAGAGAACAAAGATGTCAGAAAATTTGAGAAGTCAGGTTGTAACTCAAGGGGTACAGCGATCGCCTAATCGAGCGATGCTACGTGCTGTTGGTTTTCAAGATGAGGATTTTATCAAACCAATTGTCGGTGTAGCTAATGGTTACAGCACCATTACTCCCTGCAATATGGGCATAAATAAACTGGCACTAAGGGCGGAAGCTAGTATTAAAAATGCCGGAGCGATGCCGCAATTGTTCGGTACAATTACTATTAGCGATGGTATTTCGATGGGAACTGAGGGAATGAAATATTCCCTGGTGTCGCGAGAGGTAATTGCTGATTCGATTGAAACTGCTTGCACTGGGCAAAGTATGGATGGTGTACTTGCCATTGGCGGTTGTGATAAAAATATGCCAGGTGCGATGATTGCGATCGCTCGCATGAATATCCCGGCTATTTTTGTTTATGGGGGTACAATCAAACCCGGACACCACGATGGACGCGATTTAACTGTTGTCAGTTCTTTTGAAGCTGTCGGACAATACAGTGCTGGCAAAATTGACGAGAAGGAACTTTTAGAAGTTGAGGGCAAAGCTTGTCCGGGTGCTGGTTCCTGTGGAGGAATGTACACAGCAAATACCATGTCTTCCGCTTTTGAAGCGCTGGGTATGAGTTTACCATATTCCTCAACGATGGCGGCAGAAGATGCAGAAAAGGCAGATAGTACAGAAAAATCCGCGTTTTTCTTAGTCGAAGCAATCCGCAAACAAATCTTACCCAGCCAAATTATCACCCGCAAATCTATTGAGAATGCTCTTTCGGTAGTTATGGCAGTCGGTGGTTCCACAAATGCAGTATTGCATTTTTTGGCGATCGCTCACACTGCTGGTGTCGAACTTAATTTAGATGACTTTGAAATCATCCGCGCTCGTGTTCCCGTATTGTGCGATTTAAAACCCAGCGGACGTTATGTAGCCACCGACTTACACAAAGCTGGTGGTATTCCCCAAGTCATGAAAATGCTACTTCTGCATGATTTACTTCACGGAGATGCTCTCACCATCACCGGACAAACAATTGCCGAAGTCTTGGCAGATATACCAGATGAACCATCTCCCAACCAAGATGTAATTCGTCCTTGGGATAACCCGATGTATCCTCAAGGACACTTGGCTATTCTCCGGGGAAATCTGGCAACAGAAGGAGCAGTAGCGAAAATAACAGGTGTAAAACTGCCGAAGATTACTGGAAATGCACGAGTATTTGAATCGGAAGAATCTTGTTTAGATGCGATTTTGGCAAAGAAGATAAATGCAGGTGATGTTCTCGTCATCCGCTACGAAGGACCAAAAGGAGGTCCCGGTATGCGGGAGATGTTAGCACCCACCTCAGCAATTATCGGTGCGGGTTTAGCTGATTCAGTCGGGTTAATTACAGACGGACGATTTTCTGGTGGTACATACGGGATGGTAGTTGGACATGTGGCGCCAGAAGCAGCAGTTGGGGGTGCGATCGCTCTTGTGGAAGAAGGTGATACCATCACAATTGATGCTCATGCTCGACTGTTACAGTTAAACGTATCCGATGAAGAATTAGCTCATCGTCGTGCAAATTGGCAACCTCGTCCACCTCGTTATACCAAAGGTGTGTTAGCGAAATATGCCAAATTAGTATCTTCCAGCAGTCTTGGTGCACTGACAGATTTGGATTTGTTTGCCAATTAGTTCAGTACAACCCATTCCTATCTTCCTACTCAGCCCTAGAGACGCGAGATGTCGCGTCTCTACACACGTTTATTAGACTTCTTGCATAAGTAAATTTCATCTGCGCGGCTGCTCATGGTTCCCCGCCATAAAGCATAGGAGCGTGGAAACCCCCAGTTCTGCACGCTGCCTCAGCAACGCACTGGCTTGTTTATCTGCGTACCATGAGCGCTTAATTATTGATTCTAACCTTCCTCATATCCCTTAGCTAGCAATTATTAGCATGAATATTTATAACAATTTTTAAAGCTCTCCCCCGAATATTTAGGTAATATGTCATCATAGGAGACGAGAATTAATTCGGCGACAGCGTTTGTTTTTAGCATTGATGGGCTTTTTCCTTTTGGTACTTACAGACTTCTCTCCGAAATCTAAATCTCCACACACTTATGATTTTGGAGACATATAATGTCAATTTACGTAGGTAACCTCTCTTATGAAGTTACACAAGATGCTCTGAGTGCAGTTTTTGCAGAATATGGTTCTGTAAAGCGCGTTCAACTCCCTACTGACCGTGAAACAGGTCGTCTGCGCGGCTTTGCTTTTGTGGAAATGGGTACAGAAGCTGAAGAAACAGCTGCCATTGAGGCTCTTGATGGAGCTGAGTGGATGGGACGTGACCTGAAAGTGAATAAGGCTAAGCCCAAGGAAGACAGAGGTGGTTCCTTTGGTGGTAATCGTGGCGGCGGCGGCGGCGGCTACAATCGTAATCGCTACTAAGCTTTATAGAGTAAACTGTTTTAGCTCCTGAATGCTGCTGGAGGCAAAAACCAGTTAGGGCATTCTGGTGCTTTTTGTTTGTGTAGGTATAACAGAGCAGGTGCTGTTTCTTAGCCTATAAGTCTCACCAACTTAATTAAATTTAGCAGAGCCTCAAGCAGTAATGCTTGAGGCTTTGTTCTGCAAATCGCCAAAGCTAAAATAGAGATATGCCCATGTGCAACTACTTCTGAGAAACCCCTGCCGTACTCAAAGGGTATGGCAAGGGAGAACTTGACTGATGAGGGATTTTGGTTCGCGCAACAATGAATCCCTAGTTATGCAGGGGATGCGCTCGGTTTGACCGCGCAAGCGAAAATGACGTTACTGTAGCCTTGTTCCGAATGATCGGGAATCTGACGAATCCTCAAGTCTATGTTGGTGAAATTATTTTCGCATAGGGACGCGAGCATGTCTTGCCCATTGATTTTGCTACAAGGAAAATAGAGGTCGCCCACACGGTAAAAATTACCTGCTCCACATGCCGAAAGAATCAGAGTACCACCGGGTTTCACAAGGCTCATAATATTTTGCATTAAGACGCGCCACTTCTCTTTACTGGTGCTAACTGCTTCAGCGCAGTAATGAGCCATTACCAATGGGTAAAATTCACGCATCTGCGGACCGAGGGGATCTGCGTCTGTAACATCACCGGGCAAAACGCGTGTAACGCGTTCTCGTGCTTGTTGCTCGCGCTCGTCCGCTTGGGCTGCGGACGGGTTGGCGTTTCCCTCTTGGCGCAACGTCTCTAATGTGAACTCTCGCCAATCGTGCGCGTCATCCTGAGAAGTAAGCCACTTCTCCACCTCAGCGCGGTTTGAGGAAACATACTCAGCCATGTGAATCTCTTGCACTTTTGGAACAAGCGGAAGGATGTGACTAGCGATCGGTCCACAACCAAAGTCAAGCGCCACAGATAAGGACGGTGTCTTGCGAAGCGATTCTACTAGAAACTCAAGAGTAAACCGCTCATCAGCCATGACTTGCGCGTAATACTCCGCAAGATAATCTTTTGGTTTCCATTCACTATAGTTAGCGTATTGAATCTCAGATGTTGTTACAACCATAAAACCCTCTAAGGAAAAAAATTATCAAGGTCAGACATTCAAAGAGACTGCAACTATTCTTAATCAGAACAGTTACAACTCTGATTCTTTCGTGAGCGTTCTTCGACTATTCAACTGTGAGGAACTCTTTTGACCACCAGGTGTTTAAAGTCAGTGCTAATCTGCTTTCTGGCACGGCTGTCATACATAAATCTGCGGAGCATTTAGAAGACCGCTACGAATGAAGTATGAGAGGTAGGTACTAAACAACTTAGCATCTACTATTGGACAGGTAATAGAAGTACCTGCAAGTCCATCAAGCGTATTTTGGCAGTCGAACTCTAGCACTTTTGCGCTGCAATTGTAATGTCCCCTTTGAGAAAAAAGAGACACCAGCGGATACAAGGCATTTTCTTGAGAATATACAGCAATATTAAGTAGCTTTGCTTGCCACTTGGAGTAAGAAATCTGTTGAAGTGGATAACCAAACTCACGGCACCAGTTGAAAAGCTGATTCCAGTCGATGGTCTGGGGATTGATTAAGTGAAAAGTCTTGTGTAGCGATTCTTTCTGCCTGGATAAATAAACGATCGCTCTACTCACATAGTCTACAGACGTTAGATCCTGAGCTGTATCCTGGCAAGGGAAACTTCCAAGTTGGATACAGCCCCTGATCATTCTGAAGAAAAGGTCATCTGGATTACAGATACCTGTTTGGCTGTGTCCTGATATCTGACCTGGTCTGTAAATACAAACAGGAAGCCCTCGGTCACGGGCAATTGATACTAACTTTTCAGCAACCCATTTACTCTGATCGTAGCCATTAGAAAGCACTTGACCATGATCGAGGCTGTCCGATTCTTGGACTAACTCAACCCCAGAATAGCTGAGGGAAGGGAAAACGCTCAGAGTAGAAACAAAATGTACAGGCTTGACTTTGATCAGACTAGCTAATTTCAGGACTTCCTGAGTTCCTAGAACATTGGTTGCCTTAAGTGCAGAGTATGGATAGATAGAATTAACCAATGCGCCATTGTGATAGATAATGTCGAATTTGCTAGCTAGCACTAGAAACTGGTCTTCCGTTAGACCCAAAAGCGGCTGAGATAAATCTCCGATGACTGGATTAATTCTGGATCTAAAACCTTCATGCCAGAGAGAATAAGACTCAAGCTTACTTTCGAGCTTTTTCCTGGCTAAGGAGGTACTAGGGGAACGTACTAAACAATAAATATCTGCTTGAGTTTGCAGCAGAAGTTCATAAAGTAGAAAGGTTCCCAAGAAGCCTGTTGCTCCAGTGAGGAAGATACAAGTTCGCTCAACAGGTACTTTTTCAGGGCAAATAGTGGGGTCTAAGACCGCTTCTGCATCCAGATCTACACTAGTTTTCGTGGTAATCGTGGTAGAGCTTGCAGTACCGAATCTGTCAATAGTCTTAGCCAAACCAGCTATAGTCGGCACTTCCAACAGATCGTGCAAGTATAGCTCCACTTGAAAAGTTTTTTGCACCTGAGTAAAAAGCTGAGTTATTTGCAAAGAATGTCCCCCCAACTCAAAGAAGTTGTCGTGGATACCCACTTGCTCAAGACCAAGAACTTCAGCCCAGATGCTAGCTAATACTTCTTCAACAAAAGTTTGGGGTGCGACAAACGTTCCTGCCGTCTCCGGTCTAGTCCGCTCTGGTGCTGGCAGTGCTCTGCGGTCTACCTTATTATTGAGTGTCAGCGGTAGTGTTTCTAGCAGCACAAAGTCAGAGGGCACCATATATTTAGGTAGCTTGTGTTGTAAGTAGTTCCGCAATAGTGGCACAAGTTTACCGAAAGAGTTCTCGCGCACTTCCTCATCAGGGATAGGCACAGATGTATAGCTACTCTCCCAACCTTTGACTACACTACTGTTTTGATTTGGAACGACATAAGCCACCAAACGTTTTTGTCCTGGCACATCTTCTCGGATTATGACCACAGTCTCGCGAACAGCAGGGTTTTGACCGAGTACTGCTTCAATCTCTCTTAGCTCAATGCGGAAGCCACGGATCTTCTCCTGGTAATCGATACGACCGAGAAACTCGATGTTTCCGTCGGGTCGATACTGAACCAAGTCCCCCGTTTTGTAGAGGCGAGTTCCCGGTTCTTTGCTAAACAAATTCGGAATGAATTTCTCAGCAGTCAGATCGGGTCGGTTGAGGTATCCTCGTGCCAAACCTACGCCGCCAATGTACAGTTCTCCCGGAACTTCTACAGGAACTGGCTGTAGGTGCTGGTCTAGAACATATGTCTGGACGTTATGAATGGCAGATCCAATCGGTAACTCTCGCCCTGTAGTCTCGACGGCTTTTGGTCCCGATAAGTCACAGAGTGTAGCCACGACTGTCGCTTCTGTCGGACCGTAGGTATTCACAAGTCGCACCCGTGGGTTCACGTGCTTTTGCCAAGTTGCTAGCCTTTCTGGCAGTGCGCTCTCGCCGCCAATAATCACTAAACGTACTGAATTGGGTAAAAACAAACCTGAGAAAGACAATTCGGCAGTTACTTGATGCCAGAAGGCAGTCGGTAGGTCTAACACTGTCAGCTTTAAATCGTGACACTTTTGCAAAAACCCAGGTACTGAGTTCAACATTGCATCAGTTCGTAGCACCAGCGTTGCACCCGTTGTCAGACTTGGAAATATCTCTTCTACCGCAGCATCAAAGCTAATCGACGCAAACTGCAAAACGCGATCGCCTACTTCCAGGGCATATTCAAAACTCGCACTCAGTGTGAAGTTCACCAAAGACTCGTGTTGGAGCATCACACCCTTGGGTTTTCCTGTAGACCCTGAGGTATAAATCACGTAAGCCAAATTCCCATCTGTGGTCAGATTGACAGGGTTTTCCTGACTTTCTTGAGCAATTACCTCCCAGTCTGCGTCCAAGCACACGACCTTAGTTTTGCCAAAGGGAATTTCTTTTAGTTGCTGTTGCTGAGTTAACACAAGCGACACTCGCGCATCCTCCAACATAAAAGCTAAACGCTCTTTTGGATACGCTGGATCAAGTGGCACATACGCCCCACCCGCCTTTAAGATGCCCAAAAGCCCGACTAGCATTTCCAGGGAACGCTGGATACAGAAGCCAACTATTACCTCCGGTCCGACCCCCAGCGAACGCAAATAGTAAGCCAGTTGATTAGCCCGCTGGTTTAGCTCTTGGTAGCTCAATTGCTGGTTTTCCAAGACAGCCGCAACCGCATCGGGTGTCTGCACTACCTGCGCCTCAAACAGTTCGTGGATGCACAGCTTTTTGGAGAAATTGGGGGTACTTCTAGCGATTGACGGAAGCTTGGGGAGAGAAGAATTTAGCAACCGTTCCTCTTTTTCTGCCTGCGATCGCTTCTGCTGATCCACTTCAATAGTTTTAAAGCTGCATTCTTGCATCTGACGATCATAAATTTGGGTAACATTTTCGTACCCGACTCCGACGTACGTATTTTCATGCATATTCAACAATTTCCAGTTTTCCTATAAGTTTGCTAATTCGGGTAACTCTTAAGCTGAAATATTTACGTGCTTCCCACCGTCGTAGCCCAAATGAAAGACTATTTCGATTACACTGTTCTCGGTAAATTGTGGTTTGACATACACTTTTGACTTAGGAGAATTAGATTTCAAACCAGTGTTTATACTAGTTAATGGTATTTTTATTTGTCTAAATTTTTATG
>CAXTNZ010000060.1:0-15144 GCA_964245695.1 uncultured bacterium
TTCATCTTCAAGAAAATTATAAACTGTTGGAATATTTCCGTCGCACTGTACTAGTCTTAATATTAAATTCTGCTACATTCGCTTTTTTTCACCAAGTTCCAGCATAGCTAAAAAGGAAAATCCATGTTGCTATTTTGGCACTTTTTTATCAAACTAGCTATGATAAATTTTTAGTTATAAAAAGTACATAAATTCTTTTAATAAATAAATATAGGCAGTTAACTCTTTGAACGCTGAATACAAATGCAATGCAACTTGTGGCACAAAAAATGATTATCAAATATATGTAGCAATATTCTGGAGTAATTGCTTAAACAATATTAAAACAAAGAATTATTTTTTACACTAATGCTTTAAATGACTAGGAGAAAGCAAAAATGCGTAATCAAATGATGACGCACGGCAGTGGGGTTTCTAAAATATGGTGAATGTGCTCCTGATACCGTTTCACAAAAATTATGATAAAATTGACTTCCCCTGCTTCCCCAGATCAAGAAAGCTTGCCCATATGTATCAACCTTAAAGTGAAATGGTATGCTCCCCATTGCGACCCTTGACTTGAGATGAATATTCCACTTTAATTAGTCTGGGGAATGATTGTGAGGAAACAGATAGGCGATCGCCGCACAACCAAAAAAAGTTAGTAAACTCACAAAAAATCCAGCAAAGAAAAAAGTATACATATCGAGAATAAGATTTAACTACTTTGAAAGCAAGCGTGTTACTTTAAAACCATTATTTTGGATACTTTCAACCTAGCAACTGGATATGAAGTCATTGTGACTGGCTTGTGTCAATCCGTTGTATCTCTATATTTGCAGCTTGCATTTTCAAAACTGAACTTAAGCCAAAGGCACCGAAAAACGAAACGTACTACCACACCCCAGCTCGCTTTCTACTTCAATCTGACCGTTTTGCAGTTCCACCAAACGGCGAGAGATAGTTAAACCAATGCCGGTTCCTCCAGAATGGCGATCGCGCGATTGATCAGTTCGCCAGAAGCGCTCAAATACATGAGGTAAATCTTCTACAGCAATACCGATGCCTGTATCAACAATTGCAATCCAAAGTTTTGATGGTTCAGTCCAAACACGGATAGTAATCGAACCTTTGGGAGTGTAGCGTACCGCATTTCCAATCAAGTTGACCAGCACCTGTTCTGTACGGTCAATATCTGCCAAGACAAGAGGTAGCAATGAAGGACATTCCCAGCGCAGAACTGGACCATCTTCCAGCAACTGGTCAGCAAATTTCTCTACTAATGACTCTAATAAGGGATGCAGATTGAGCGGTTGGATATTAATTGGCAAATAACCAGCTTCTGCCTGAGAAAGTTGTTGCAAATCGTTAACTAACCGCTCTAAGCGCTTAGTTTCTTTTGCTAGCCGCTGATAAATCTCCGGAGATGGTTTAATTGCACCATCGGCAAGTTCTTCCAAGTAACCGCGCACAACCGTCAGGGGTGTCCGCAGTTCATGAGTCATGTCTCCAATCAGTTCCCGTCGCCGCGCTTCCACTCCTTCCAGACTTGCTGCCATTCGGTTTAAACTAGCACCCAGTCGATTCAGTTCCGGAACGCCAGACAGAGGTAGTCGCTCATCAAGCTGACCTGCCGCAATGTTTTGAGTGATTTGTTCGATTTGAGTCAACTGCTGCATAATCCGTCTGGACACCCAGTAACTCAATCCTCCAGCAGCTGTGGTACCAACCAAGACTGACCAAAGAGTGCTTCGCCGCCAAGCAAATTCAAATCCATCAACCAAATCAGTACGCACATCGATTAAGTCATATCCCTGATTTTCTAGTTTTTCCAAGTGCAAAACAAAAAAGCGGGGAGAAGAGACTTTGCTGATAATGAGGAAACTAGCTACCCCCACTATCATCACTACTAAGTGAGAGAAAAATAGGCGCGATGCCAAAGGCAAAGACTTCGTCTTACGCCAGCCCATTTTCATAATGTTTACACCACAGGAGCATCTTCAAATTTATAGCCGACGCCAACAACGGTTTTAATAAAACTGGGGTTAGCCGGGTCTGGCTCAATTTTTTTCCGCAACCGAGCTACATGAGTATCCACCACGCGCTCATCACCAAAAAAGTTATCGCCCCAAAGTTTGTCAATTAGCTGGCTGCGGTTCCAAACTCGACCAGGATTGCTGACAAAGGTGCTTAACAAATTAAATTCAAGGGTAGTTAAGTCCAAAATTTCTGATTCCTGAGAATTCATCTGGCTCTTGGCAGTGCGCTGTTCTATATCTACTATAAAGTTTTGTGTACGATATACCTGATTTTGTCCCCCTTGGCGGAGGCTACGCCGCAATAGCGCCCGCACTCTGGCAACCAACTCTCTAGGGCTGAAGGGTTTAACCATGTAATCATCAGCACCAGTAGACAAGCCAATAACGCGATCAATTTCCTCGCCCTTAGCCGTAAGCATCAAAATATACGGGTCTTTTGCACCAGGTTTCTGGCGAATTCTGGCACATACTTCCAGTCCATCCAAACCAGGAATCATTAAGTCTAGGATGATTAAATCTGGTGGTAGCTCCTGAAACATCCTTAAGGAACTCATACCATCACGACTAATGCGGCAGGAAAATCCTTCTTTTTCTAAAGAAAGTTGGATTAATTGAGCAATTTCCGGTTCATCTTCAACAATTAAAATATCCATCTGGCTGACAATATAAGCAAAATACACAGAGCGATTTCCCCGCTTGTCATTTTACTCCAGAAAACTTCTTTAGTATTAGCAGCTACAGATGATGTTTATTACCAAGTAGAGACGCTGGGACCCAAGCGTCTCTACACCTAGATTTGTTTCATTATTAAAATGAAATGGTATAACGCCTGATGTTTAACTAGTGCGTTAACGAAGTCTAACACAGCTTAAAAGTTTATTTTAAACTTGATAAATTAGTTGTTAAAAGCTATTTGACAGCGAGCGATAATTATAGCCTGAATTAGAATCTTTTTGAATATATTGTTTGATACTATCAAGGTCAATAAAGTAGTCAGCAACATCAATCAAGCTGTCGCTACTCATTCCTCGCAAGCAAACAACTTCAACCCGAACTCCTTTGTAGCTAAGAGCATTAACTGCGTAGGCTAAATCCCCATGCCCACCGACCAAGACCGCAGTATCGTAGTAGGGAGATAAAGTGATCATATCTACAGCAATTTCTACATCCAGATTTGATTTTTTAGAACCATCTGAAAGTTGAATCATTTCTTTAGTGACTACGCGATAACCATTCCGACGCATCCAGAATAGAAAACCCTGTTGCTTTTCATTGGCGCGATCTACTCCACTGTAAAAGAAAGCACGCAACAGCCTTGCATCTTGAGTTAAATGGCAAAGCAGTTTAGCGTAGTCTATTTCAATACCAAGTTGCAAAGCTGTATGAAATAAGTTTGAGCCATCAATAAAAATCGCAACTCGACCGCGATTTAAGCTATTGGAAATGGCTTGGTCAACCGATGTATTTGGCATCTTGGTGTTATCACTTTCGACACCAGTGTACATAACGGGTTGCCCTTGCCTACGTGGTGGTTCCTTGAGTATTTTATCTTGATTTGTTTCTTTGTTAAAAGTAGTAATAGTCATTGATACCTCTAAATTATAAATTTGTAATGTCTTTTGGGCAAATTGGCAACAGATAATCTATGCGCTTGTTGTCACCCTAACAAAAAATCGTATTAAGTTACTAAGGACTGATTCTCAATTTAAAAGTCAAGAGTAATTAACACTCCACTAAACAGCTTCATTGAGCTATCTGCATCCAACTCTTATTCTAACTAAGTTATCACTTATGGCTAGAATGCATAAGTTCTGTTAATAAACAGTTAATGAATAACTAATATCTCCTAGTAGAAAGTTAAATTCCTAACAGTTTTTTATAAAAAAAATATTACTGTGTAATGCGTTAAAAAACTTAATTTTTCCAGGATAAGAATATATAATTATTACCATTTGATTAAATGATGATTCACTTTAAGTAATACCGTATCATGCTGATAGTGGCTACAAATACTCAAATCCCTACAATCTACGGCTATATTGCCGTAGAAACGCGATCGCATGTTCCCCCGAGCTAGTCGAGGTAATACCCTTGGAAGTGGAATATGTAGTACACAAAAATTTACTAAGTAAAAGAACTAAATATCTACAGTTGGTGTTTTTGTATTCGTTATAAAAGTTACAGCAAAAAAAGGTAAAATTGATCTACTTTAACAAAACTACGCAAAAAAATTGCTTACTCATTACAGCCCAAAGCTAAAGGATTCCCCTTGGCATCGCCTCTGCCCTTGAGTAAAATAAACTGAAATCCTTGCACAATAGGGATTTAGTCCTCTTTTAGAGTACTTGCCCTCTAAGAAAAGGGCTTTATATGAAGTCCGCTGAAAAACTTATAATTAACGTTTGTTGGGGTCGATCAGAGCGTAACCCAACATAAGCCTCAATTTTTGTTGGGTAACACGAGCGTTGCAACGCCACATGCTACAACCGGGGGAAAGAGAGGCTTCCTCTGTGGCTCCCCAACCTACGTTCTACGTTCTTGACATTTTATTAGAAGTAATCAACCGGACATGATATTACAACCCCTGGCGGGTGATGAGACGGGTGCAAGATATGAGCCTCCGACTAGTGGCTAAAGCAGCGCAAGCAACATATGAAAGAAACACATTTTATTATATTCCCTAAAAGCCTTGCTATATAACGGTTTTAAAATGTGTAGCCCAAGGAGTTAAGAAAGATGTGATTAACGGATAGCTTAGTGCAAGGGGTTTATAGTGGAATTTTAAGAACAACTGGTAAGGGCTGCACCACATTGGTCAAGCCTAGCCAACCAACCCTTAATACCTTTATATTCGACTTGCGCCCATTGTCCCTGACAGCTTAATAATTTAACACTAGTATTAGCGGGAACTTTGCCTAATTTACGGCTTTTTGCATTCGTGCTGGTGTAAATATCGACGCCATTTGTATTGTAGCCCCGCGTCGATATGCCTAAGTTTGGTAAATATGCCCAACCAGTTCCTTTAAAACCGCTACCGATATTCTTTATCTGTGCCCAACTTCTGGAAGTAGCGACAATTTGAACTGTCTCGTTACCAGGAACTTTTCCTAATATTCTGTTATTGGAACTTGCGCCATTCCGCACATTTAATCCTTGCGGATCTTTGTCGGTGATATAAGCAGAAATATCACACTTTTGTTGCTTGGTTGCTTGCGCTAAGACTATTTGATTAGCTATAGCAGTATTAGCGATCGCACTTATAAAACTGATTGCTAATCCCATCAAAGCTAGTGATGGTTTATTTTTCACTTGTTTGTCCTAATTTGTTCATGACAATACCATAATTATGCATGGTAGAAGAGCTTTTTCATTTTGAGATCAAGCGCACGTAGGAGTGCGATCGCATTTTGGTCAGGTTGTGCTGGGAACAATAAAGAAAATGTTCATTACTCTAACCACCAGCCAATGACTCAAGATCAAAACCCCAAGCCAAACCTTCCAAACAACTCCAGTCCCCCCTCCCTGCTTCCGGGGAGGGGGTTAGGGGGTGGGGTTCTACCTCATATCGTACCCGAACAAATTCGGATCAACTTCTCCTAATTGCAAATCTGCTAAACCATACTCTGCCCATCGTCTTTCTACCATCGCTGCTACATCTGCATCGGATTCTAAAGGAGCACCCCATTCATGTTCGGTTTCTGGGGGAATCTTCGTAGTTGCATCAATTCCCATTCTTCCACCTAAACCGATTTTTTCACTGGCAAAATCTAATGTATCAAAAGGCGTATTCGGGAGAATAAAAACATCTCGTGTGGGGTCTACTTTAGAACTAATTGCCCACACAACTTGACGCGGATCGCGAATATTTATATCTTTATCGACGACAATCACAAATTTTGTGTATGTGAATTGTGGCAAAGCACTCCAAAAGGCTAAAGCTGCCCGTCGCGCTTGTCCGGGATATGCTTTATCAATAGATATAATTGCCGCTTTGTAGGATAGCGCTTCCATTGGTAAGAAGAAGTCTACAATTTCTGAGACTTGTTGCCGCAGAATTGGAGTATAAATGCGATTAAGTGCGATCGCCATCATCGCTTCTTCTTTGGGGGGACGACCGCTAAATGTTGTTAAGTAAATCGGGTCTTTGCGGTGTGTCATGCATTGAAAGCGAATCAACGGCGAATCTTCCACACCACCGTAATATCCCATATGATCGCCAAAAGGACCATCGGGTAAAACTTCCCCTGGTGTAATCGTTCCTTCCAGCACAAATTCTGAATCTGCGGGAACTTCCAAATCTACCGTTTTGCACTTCGCCAACTGCACGCCGGAACCGCCGTAAAGTCCAGCAAACAGCCATTCTGATAAATCTACCGGAATCGGCGTGGCAGCTGCCATGATGATTAGGGGATCTACGCCGAGAGCGATCGCTATTTCTAATTTTTTCCCACGTTCCGCAGCTTTTCGCAAATGTCTCGCCCCACCACGCACCGATAACCAGTGAACGGTCATTGTGTTTTGAGATTGCAGTTGCAAGCGATACACACCCACATTTGGCGTACCCGTCTCACAATCTCTGGTAATTACCAGCCCCAGCGTGATAATCTTGCCTGCATCTCCGGGATAAGGACGTATCAACGGCAACTTATTTAAATCCAACTGGTCGCCTTTGATGACAACTTGCTGACAAGCGGGGAAAAAGTCTCTTCCTGGTTTCGCCTTCAATACGTCAAATAGCACCTTACCAAAGTCTATCGCCTGGGAAATCTTCTTTGGCGGCTTTGGTTGTTGCAGCATCGCTAACTTTTTCCCCAGTTCCTCTAACTCCAGCGGCTGCTGCATATTCATTGCCCAGCATATCCTTTCCACTGTTCCCATCAAATTCACCGCCACTGAGAAGGGTGAACCTTTGACATTCTCAAATAACAGTCCAGGACCACCTTTTTGCAGCATCCGGTTAGAAATTTCCGCAATTTCTAAATCAGGGTCAACTAAAGCGGAAATTCGCTGTAATTGTCCCTTTTCTTCCAGAATTTTAATGAATCCCCGTAAATCTCTTGCCATTGTTCTCTTAGATATAAATATTTAAGAAGTGTAAAGCGCTTTCTTATATTATTAGTCATTTGTCATTGGGAGCCAGTTGCGTGGGGAGTTCCCTCCGAAGAGTGCAAAGGAGCGTTCATTTGTCATTGGTCAAGAGTCAAGAGTTATTAATCCCACTCCCCCCATCTCCCTCACCCGCTCAAGGCGATTGTTAGCTTTAATTCATTTTTTTTAACGAGCAATGACAAAATATTCAGGTATCCTAGCCTGGATATGCATTAATTTTTACAAAAAAGTGCCTACCTAATCAAATATGAGCAGAATATATGACATTTTCCAAACAGGTGGTCTTGTCATGTTTCCCCTGTTGGTTTTATCTGTTGCTACCTTTGGCTGTGCTATAGAACGCTGTTGGTTTTGGTATAAATTAATTAGCCAAGAAAAACAGATAGTGCAGGAAGTGCTGAGTGCGGCAAAGGTAGACTTAGAAAAGGCAGAAGCGATCGCAGAACGTGCCCAAGGTTTAGCCATTGGTCGCTTTTTGGTGGCACCGCTAAGACTGAGGAAATCCTCTCCGGAAATCTTTCACCTCGCAATCAAAGCAGCATCTGATAAAGAATGTGTTGATATGTATAAAGGTGATAAGCTGCTGGAAAGCGTTATGGCGATCGCCCCACTGCTTGGTATATTAGGCACAGCAGGTGGTCTAATCACCACTTTCCAACATTTGAGAACTGGTCAGGCCAACACTGTTAGTGTCTCTGCGGTTACAAGTGGTATCGGTCAAGCGCTGATTGCTTCTGCAACTGGGATGAGTGTCGCGATTTTGGCTTTGGTGTTTTTGCGAATTTTTATAATTGTGCGATCGCGACAAATTGACTATTTTTCTCAAGTCGGCAGCGAACTAGAATTGATTTATCTTCAACTTTGGGATGAATCTTCAATAGCCGAAAGCATCCCAGCAGTTAGCCCTAAGTCAAACAGTGCCGAAGACTAAGACGGCAGATTTTCTTGGACGAGATGATATCAACTAGTCAGCATTAATAGCACAAGCACCCGAAGTGCTGATAGGAGGCTTAATTCCATCTATCTGTAGAGCGAAGCACATTGTTTGCGATGCAGCGTATTGTGTAGCGTATGAATCAAAACCCAGTTTACTTATACGCGCGTTGCATTTAAAGGTAGCATTTAGGATTGGAGTAAAGGGCACCCTAAAGTTGATTTCTCCTTTCCCCTTTTCCAAGTATTAATTACTATCTTTGAGCGCAACTCGGTATTAGACTTGGGCGAGACACAGAGCGCATCCTATGAATGAAGAGGCACACAATCATGGATATATCGAAGATTAAAGAACACATGCCTGTCTACGCAGAAGGTTCCGGCGGTTTAGAAGGGGCATCTGACACACACATTGCGAATATCGACTCGGTTGAGGGGAGCTACCTCAAGTTGACGAAGTTTAACGCTCCCGATGGGCAACACCACTGGTGTCCAGTCGATTGGGTAAGAGCAGTGGATGAACGAGCCGTGTACCTCAACAAAACGGTGGACGACGTGAAGGCAGAATTGCTCTCCCAGAAGCCAGAGTAATGTGTAAACTACCCCAAACTGAGTACGGGCAATAATCCGGGGAAGATTCCACTTTATCGCTCGCTGCCTTCTGAAGTTGGGGTAGGGACAAATCTGTAAAAATCCGGCAACATAAGTGAAAAACCGCCCCTTGATTAAATTTGTTTTGGCAATCTGCGGCGGTTTTATCAATCAATAGGGCTAAGTTGATCACAGGGGTTCCGTCGCAGATTGCCTTCTCCACCAGTACTCGTAAGTGGTTAATTGATTAAGTGCAAAACAAAAACAATTCTGTGTGATCGTGCGATCGCACTTTCTCACAAATATTGGCGATGTCGTTTCCAATTAATTTTCCGAAATCATCAAGCACACTGTGGTAGTCATTATTAGACTATTGACTTATAACTAACTTTTATATATAACCTACGAGGATATAACCAGCTTTTGCCTAATCATGACGGCGTTCGTTTTTGATGGAGGTAATTTTCACTCTTTATGGATTTGCACCTGAATCGGCTGATTGAAAGTATCTACCAAGAGCTACTCCCTGAGCTTTGGATCGAGAGCATTGATCCCCATAACCCGGTGTTTGTCCACCGTATCCCTGACCCCTGGCGGCTTCTCGGTGCAGGGAACTACGCCGCAGTGGTCTATCACCCTGACTACCCAGACCTGGTGGTAAAGATTTACGCGCCCGGACGCTCAGGCTTTGAAGAGGAGGTAGAAGTCTACCGCCGCCTGGGTTCCCACACAGCCTTCTCTAAGTGTCTGTATGCTAAAGAAGGCTTTTTAGTCCTGAAGCGGCTGCATGGAGTAACCCTGTACGACTGTATGCACCTTGGTATGCGGATTCCAAAGCAGGTCATACGGGACATCGACTCTGCTCTAGACTATGCCCGCAAGCGTGGTCTTTACCCCCATGATGTCCACGCTCGCAATGTGATGATGTACCAAGGTAGGGGACTGGTCGTAGATGTCTCGGACTTCCTCCACAAGGAAGCCTGCTCAAAGTGGAATAACCTGAAGAGGGCATACTACTGGCTGTACCGCCCCTTCTTTTCCCCGATAAAGCTACGGGTGCCCTACTTTGTCCTAGATGCTGTCCGCATCAGCTATCGCTTATGCGCCTCGTTGTTCAAAATCGTCTGCCGTCGGTAAGTTCAGCCCGGAGTGTCCTTGAGAATAGATTCTCACTTGCTGCTCCCATCAAGGTACAAGCATCTTTGCCTGACTGAAGAGTTGAGTCGAAGTAGAAATAGAGGTTATCAGGCTGTACAAAAAAACCGAGATGAATTTAAGCAAATAAAAGCGATCGCCCTTTTAGCTTTTTTAGGTTGCCATAAAAGCGCGATCACTTTGCCAGGGCGGAGTATGAATCTTCCTGACAGTTTCCTCGGTTGCCTTGGTTATACCTTTTTGTCACAGCACTTTGGCTAACAGCCTTGTCCAATTAATTACATTCTTATTATCAAAATTGGCAAATTAATGCCTATTTTTTTTTATTTAAATTTTAGATATTAAAATATTACTACGTCTAGATTCTTTTGTAAAATAATTTATTTAATTGTATTTAAAAAAACATTTTATCGATTATAAGTAATATTTAACTTAGATTTATTCATTATTTAACTGAAGCTTAAATAATTTATAACCCAAAAGAATGTAGGTTTATTTCTGGTTGCGAATTAAGCAAAAACCAGTCTAGTAATAAGAGGCAATATGATTTTTTCTATCACCGGATTCAATCGTGCAGTTACTACTTCACTAGTAACAGCATCTGTTGCTTTTAGTCCAATTTTTACAGCGATCGCCTCTGCCGTAACCCTGAACGGTGCAGGAGCAACTTTTCCGGCTCCGCTTTATGAAAAATATGCGCGTGAAGTTACAAAAACCATCCCCGACTTAAAAATTAACTATCAAGCGATTGGTAGCGGTGGTGGGGTAAACCAAACAATCGCTGGTACTGTTGACTTTGGCGCGAGCGATGCAGCAATGAGCGATGCTGAGATATCTAAAGTAAAACAGGGTGTGATTTTAGTACCTACCGCAGGTGGTGCAATTTCCGTTGTTTACAACGCTCCTGGTGTCAATAGCTTAAAATTGTCTCGCTCCACACTTCCAGCAATTTTCTCCGGTCAAATTACTAATTGGAACGACGCGAAAATCAAAGCAGACAACCCTGGAGTTAATCTACCAAATCAACCAATTAAAACTGTTGTTCGCGCCGATGGTAGCGGTACAACATTCATTTTTACCGACCACTTGAGTGCCATCAATCCTTATTTCAAAGGTAGAGTTGGTGTAAGCAAATCGCCCAACTGGTTAACAAATAGCCTCAAAGGTAAAGGAAATCAAGGTGTCGCTGCAATAGTTGCTCGTACTCCCGGTTCTATTGGTTATGTTGAATATCAATTCGCCAAATCAAGCAACCTGAAATCAGCAGAGGTGCAAAACAAAGCCGGACAATTTGTTGCTCCTTCTTTACAAACTGCAAATGCAGCTTTGTCAACTGCTCAGTTTCCCAGCAATTACCGTGTCTTTGTATCAGATCCAGGACAGGGTTATCCCATCGTGGGAATGACTTGGATCATGGTTTACAAAAGCTACAAAGACCCGGCTAAAGCGCAAGCTGTCAAGAAACTCGTTCAGTGGATTTTAACTAAAGGTCAAGATATCAATGATGACCTCAACTACACTCGGATTCCCGGTAACGTGGCAAATGAGGTGATTAATACTGTGAACAGCAATGTTAAGTAGTTTGTAGTTTGTATATATCTCCTCCGTAGGGTAGTCAAATTTCTACGGAGGAATTAAAAATTACCAGTTAAAAATTAAAAAAATAATTTTTAATTAGAGCGTAGCAAAGTTATAGCAATCACCTATGGCAAATGCATCTGAACAAGTTCCTAATTCAGTAAATATTGACCTTGATATTACAAATAGAAAAGGAGAGAATTTCTCGATAGACGACGGGTTTATATGGCTGGTACGTGGCTTTGCTTTAATTACAGTCGTCCTGCTGTTTTGGATAAGTTGGGTAATTTTCGACAAAGCTCGTCCGGCGATCGCCAAATTTGGATTGGGGTTTTTCTGGGGTAAAGATTGGGACGTACCCAATGAAGTTTTTGGTGCTTTGCCCTATATTTATGGAACAATAATCAGTAGCGCCCTTTCTTTGCTCATAGCCGTACCTATAGGGCTAGCGGTAGCTTTAGTAACAAGTGAAGATTTTCTTCCAGATTGGGTGCGATCGCCTTTAGCATTTGTTGTCGAACTGATCGCCGCCATTCCCAGCGTTATCATTGGATTGTGGGGTATTTACGTCTTAATTCCCTTCCTCACACCCTTGCAGCAGTGGTTATACGACAACTTTAAAGCAATACCCCTGTTTAATACCCAGTCCTCTGGTCCGAGTATATTGATCGCCGGTATCATCTTGGCTATCATGATTTTGCCTACTATGGCAGCAATTAGTCGAGAGGTTTTGCTGGTAATTCCCCGTGAATTGCGAACCGGATCTATGGCTTTGGGTTCCACCCGCTGGGAAACCATTTTTAAAGTATTGCTACCCTCTGGCGCTTCGGGAATTATCGGTGCGGCGATGCTGGCTTTAGGGCGAGCCTTGGGTGAGACAATGGCTGTAACTATGGTAATCGGTAACTCTTCAGTTATCAGCTCTTCCTTACTCGACCCTGGTTATTCAATTCCCGCAGTGTTAGCCAACGAATTTCCCGAAGCAGCAAGTGCATTGCACATTGGTTCTTTAACTTATTTAGCTTTGATTTTGTTTGCTTTGACTTTAGCTGTGAATATTGGCGCCGTCATGTTGGTGCAGTTACTAGGTGTAAAGGGGAAATAATAAGGGGCTAAATCAACAGATAAATTCACTATTTCCAAATTTAAAATTGCAACCGCAGATAAACGCTGATAAACGCGGATTTAAAATAACTCTTAATTATCAGCGTTCATCTGCGTTCATCTGCGGTTAAAAATCCCAAATCAAAAATCTTATGAGTAGCTATCAACAACCGGAAATCAATGAATCTTTAGCAAAAGAATTATGTAGTCCTTTACCTAATAAGCGGCTGTTTTTTGACTATGGAATGACTTCTCTTGCATTTGCTTTGGCAATTTTAGCGCTGATTCCTTTGCTATCAGTTGTGTGGGAAATTATCACACGAGGACTTTCTGGACTCAAACCGGAAATGTTTGTCAAAGAAGTGATTGACAATGGGTTTGCAAATGCTATTGTGGGAACCCTGATCATGGTGGCGATCGCTTCGCTAATCAGTATTCCTTGCGGAGTGATGACAGGTATCTATTTATCAGAGTTTGCTCAAGGCTCTAAAATTGCTAGTGCTGTTCGTTTTATCACCACTATCCTTACTGGCATACCTTCGATTGTTGTCGGAGTATTTGCCTATGGTGTGATTGTTTTGGTAGACAAACATTTTAGTGCGATCGCTGGCGGTTTTGCTTTAGCCGTCATCATGCTCCCCATTGTCGTACTCACAACAGAAGAAGCCTTAAAACTCATTCCGATTCCCCAACGCCTCGCTTCCGCCGCCTTGGGATGTAATCGCCTACAAACTACTTTTCGTGTCGTCGTTGCTGCTGCACTACCTGGGATTACCACAGGCGTTTTATTAGGTGTATCTCGCGCCGCAGGTGAAACAGCGCCCCTAATTTTTACTGCTTTGTTTAGTCAATATTGGTCAGAGGGATTATCTAGTCCCACAGCTTCTCTATCGGTACTAATTTTCAATTTATATAACGACCCTTCGCCAGAAAAAACAGCATTAGTCTGGACTGCTTCTATCATTCTACTCGGTATAGTATTTTTTATCAGTCTTCTCTCGCGCATATTTATCCGCCGAAAAAAGACAAGGTAAAAATACAGCCACTTTGTTAGTTTTACTTGCAAATATCAGCCAAATATGAATAATAAATTAATTCCTGCCATTAGAGTCAAAAATCTTAGCTTTTTCTATAGCACTACCAAAGCGCTGGAAAAAGTGACAATGGATATTTACCAGAACAAAGTAACCGCAATTATTGGTCCTAGTGGTTGTGGTAAATCTACTTTCATTAAATCTATCAATCGCATTAGCGAATTAGAAAGTCAAGTGCGGGTAGAAGGTCAAGTAGAATTTTATGGTCAGAATATTTATGAGCGTCGCGTCAATTTAAATAGATTACGCCGCCAAATTGGGATGGTGTTCCAAAAGCCCAATCTTTTTCCCATGAGCATTTACGATAATGTGGCGTATGGGTTGAGAATAGCCGGGTGGCGTTCCAAAGCAGAATTAGACGAAATTGTGGAAATTGCAATCAAAAATGCGGCTTTGTGGGATGAAGTGAAAAATAAGCTGCATAAATCAGCTTTAGGGCTTTCTGGAGGACAACAGCAGCGACTCTGCATCGCTCGTGCTTTAGCAGTCAAGCCGAGAGTTCTCCTGATGGATGAGCCTTGTTCGGCTCTAGATCCGATCGCTACCATGAAAATTGAAGAACTGATCGATACTTTGCGCGGTGATTTGACTATTGCAATTGTTACTCACAATATGCAGCAAGCTGCGCGTGTTTCTGATTTCACAGCTTTCTTCAACACCGATGAAAGTCGCATCGGTCAAATGGTAGAATTTGGAGCTACAAGTCAAATATTTGGGAACGCCCTTGATGAGCGTACCCGTGATTACGTTTCTGGACGTTTCGGTTAAACGTTTCAAGAGCGGTGATTATTCCGGCGACTTCGCGGAAGTTGTTGGCAATCTCGCTTTGTTGGGGTAAGGTCAAACTGTGTTGCGGACATTCCCCAACAAAGCGATCGCCTCAAGCTTCAAAAAGCAAGTCTCATTTGCTTAGAGCAATGCTCACGGCAGTTTGTACAGTATTGAAAATATTTAAACAAATATCAATTATTTTTCAATAGAACCACAGATATAGATTTGAACTTCAAACAACTTTTTACAAGTTAAAAACATAGTTGCTTTGCGATTCGATTACACTAAATTGTGTAATGCAATAAGTATATGAACATCGACGAAGCAATTTTTTTATCCTCAAGGTAAAAGATTATTTGGTTAAATTGAGATTAAAGGAATGATAACAATATTCATAAGCCGATTAATTGGAAAATGTAAATATTAGTTTATTTTCAAAAAATATGGCATGTGAAAAGCCTTGTAATTACCAACATTATTTTAAAATATCAATTAATTTAAAATTTTGTCTCGTTGATACTACTGAATATTGCTAATAGCATAACTTTGTTGAAACCGACTATTAAATGATTCTAGTCGAATAAATCCGAATGCGTGCTATTAGACAACTGACTCAGGCTCCAGGCGGCATACAGGCAATGAATGAGGATTTGGAGATGTTGCTAATAGTCAGATGTGTAAACCTGAGAATGGCTGCATATCTAAGATAAAAAAGTTAAAAAATAATAATTAATTTATCAGTTACCATGTGTATTCAGGAACTTTAATGCGGTTCTCGGCAACAAAGATGG
>CAXTNZ010000060.1:15154-28473 GCA_964245695.1 uncultured bacterium
GCATTTCTTTGTTATAAATACAAAAAATAATTTCATTATAGTTAGATTTTGATGATTAAATTTAATTTAAAAAAATGAGAATAGTAATCAAAAAGGTGATTTTATAAACATACATTTTTTACAAAATAAATAGCTTGACAATAAATTATGTATGATAATATCTAATGGAAATCATCTAGTATTAGTAATTTTTGGGTGCAAATTATACTTGTGACGCAATGATGTTTTTTTGCGCTCAGGTGTTGCAATTTTGCTTAGTTATCTAATCAATCGAATTCTGACGATTTCAAAGATTTATCTCACTAAATTAGGAAGCTTAATACATCATGGCTAAAAATGTCATCATCATGATTGGCGACGGTATGGGCTGGGAAATGGCTCGTGCTGCTGCCACAGCGAATGGAGTGCCATTTTACACATCTGGTAAAGGAGAAGGGCTGAACTTCCAAACCTTGGAAAACTACACCCTCGCTACCACCTATGGCACAACGATCGCCGATAGTAGAGGTGTATATAGCACAGGTAACTCTGCTGTAGACGGTTCAGAACTTGTAACAGGTGGTAGTCCAATCAGACCTGGTTTTAGCTTCGATCCAACGTTTAACCCCGGAAATACACCGACTGGTGGGGCTACAACTGGTACTGGTGGAGTGGGTAACTTAGTTGGGTATGACCCAGTGCGCGGTGGTCCTAATCCTTGGACACCGGGTACTGAGCGTGAGTACATTAAGTACAGTTATCCCGACTCTGCAAATACAGCTACCACCCTTTACACCGGGGTTAAGAGCTACAACAACGCGATCGCTGTAGATATTTACGAGCAACCTCTAGAAACCATATTGGCAACAGCCAACCTAAACGGTAAGTCTACAGGTTTGGTGACATCAGTTCCCATCGATCATGCTACTCCTGGTGCTGCCGCAGCCACCGTTAACCGTCGCAACAAGTATGACAGTGAATATCCAACTCTAGACAGCATTCTGCAACAAGAACTGCGCGTTTATCAGCCGACAGTATTACTGGGGGGTGGTCATCCCCTTTCTACCCCTGGAGATCCATTGCCAGAAGGAGTTGAGCCGAATACCAGCAATGAGTTTATCGGTAAGTCTACTTACGAAGAACTCAGCAATAATCCCACTAGCAACATCTACAATTACAACTTCTTAGAGCGCGGAACTGACGCAGCGTCTAAATTGGCAGAGACTGCGGCAAATTTAGATCCAAACAAAGGCGATCGCCTCTTGGGTTTGTATGGTGCGCGTGGTCAAAATGGTAACTTACCAGTTAGTTCTGCAAATGGGGACTACAGCACTACCGGGCTGGATATGTTTTCCGTAAACACTTCTGCTCAAGCCGGAAATGTTAGGAATATTACTCCCGGAATTGCCAACCCCGATACACTCCGTCCCCTACTTCCTGGCGAAACAGACGCATCATTCATTGCTAGAGAAGTCAACGAGAATCCTACACTCCAAAATTTAACCACAGCAGCCTTAGACGTTTTGGGTAAAGACCAAGACGGCTTCTGGCTGATGGTTGAAGGTGGTGATATTGACTGGTCAGCGCATGACAACAATATTGACAACCTGATCGGAACCATGAAGGACTTCGATAAGTCTGTCAAATCCACGATTGACTGGATTAACAACAATGGTGGTTGGGAAGACAACTTATTAATTGTCACTGCTGACCATGACCATTACCTCAACCTCAATCCTGATTTTGCTCAACTCTTGCAGGAAAAAGGTGCAGAAGCGCTGACAGCTGAGAACGATCCAACCAAAGCCGGACACTTCTGGGGTTCCGATCCTAACGTCAAGTATGCATGGGGAAATCACTCCAATCCTCCCGTACCTGTTTACTATCAAGGTGCTGGTTCGGAAGTCCTCACCGATTCTGTGGGTCAAGGCTATACAAGTTATGGTTTTGATGTTCCCGGTATTCCCGGACTTGTAGATCAAACCAATATCTACCAGACCATGTATGCTGCGGTTACGGGTTCTCCTAAACAACAGGTATCCAATGAACCTCAAATTGTTTATGGGGACGCTACTGATGAATTTATCTACACTGGTGCTGGTAACGATATAATTTACGCTGGTGAAGGTAAGAACGTAATTTACGCCAATGATGGCAACAACATCATCTACGGTGGTGATGATGATGATGTCATCTATACCAGTTTTGGTAATGACCTGATTTTTGCTCTTGGTGGTAATAACAGTATCTTCTCAGGTGCTGGCGACGACACCATTTATGCTGGTTCGGGTGATGACTTGATTTATGCTGGTGCTGGCAATGATGTTATCTATGCTAACGAGGGTAACAACATTATCAATGCTGGTGGAGGTAACAATTTGGTCTACGCTGGGTCTGGTGATGACGACATCACAACAGGTGCAGGCGACGACTTGATTTATGCTAACGAGGGTAATAACATCATCTCTGCGGGTACAGGTAATGACACTGTTTATACCGGAAGCGGTATTGACAAGTTCATCCTTGATGCTGGTGTTGGTTCAGTCACTATCTATAACTTCTCTTCTGATGACCAAATCAGCCGAGGTGCTGGATTGAGAGCTACCGATGCGCTGACACTCAGTTTTAGTGGTGATGACACTTTGGTTAGTGTAGGTGCAGACTTGCTAGCAACGCTGAAGTCGGTGCAACTAGATGCAGTGAGTATCGTTTAGGCAAAGTTCTGATTGGGGAATGTTATTCCCCAAGAAAAGCGATCGCTTGACTTACACCCATTTTCAAAAGCAGGGAGTGGGGAGCAGAAAGGAGCCACTGCGTTGCGGAGCCAGTTGCGTGCGGGGGTGGAGTCCTGTTGAGCAATCTGGCGTGGGGTTTCCCCCGTTGTAGCATATGGCGTTGGGGAGTGGTGTAGTCGATTGATGTGAAAATGGCTGTAGATGAATGGCACGCTTGTTAAGAGGAAACCCTTGCACCGACTTGTTCCCAGCCTCCAGGCTGGGAACACCTTGCGGGAGGCAGAGCCTCCAGTAATTTGACTCTAGGCAGAGCCTAGAGTGAATTGCATTCCCAGCCCGGAGGCTGGGAACGAGGCTAGATAAGACTTTGAGATTAACAAGCGTGCCATACTCTTTATCAATCTATTTCTTGAGAAAAAAATCTCAGTATTTCAACAGAGGCGATCGCTTTACTTAGGTACATCTGGAACTAGAAATAATACTGCTTTTAATCAAAACATTTCTTCTTCTTAACCTACGTATGAGAACTTTGAGACAAGTGTACTGATAGCTGATCTCAAAGTTTCACGCTTTTTGATTTGCTAAAAACGAAGGGTGTATTTTATCACACTATCGGTTCCCAAAAGTTAGTTTGAGCTTAATTTTTTAATTCAAACACAGGAATTAAAGGGGAAATCAGTTTCATCCGCGTGTTGTGAATGTATTTCATAAGTAACATTGCCAAATTCAAGACACATGAAAATGAAACCACAGATAAACACAGATGCACACAGATAAAAACTATTTGTGTGCATCTGTAGTTCTAAATATCCAAACAGCAGATTTCTGCAAAAAGTTTGTATTCCTACAACAAAATCAGGGAAAAACATATGTCAAACGTAACACTCAAAGGTTTCGCGACACTACCAGCTGATACTTATGCTGTAGGTTCTCCGTCAGGTGCACTTATTTCTGCCAATGGTCGCACAGGTCCGTTTCCCGGACAACCGATTCAAGGCTTTAGTGGAGTTCAGTTTGCCGACAAAAATACCTTCTGGTTCATGCCTGATAATGGGTATGGTGCTAAGAATAATAGTTCTGACTTTTTGCTAAGAATCTATCGCGTTGACCCGAACTTTAGAGGTATAGAAGCCGGTGACGGTAGCGTTAATGTTTTGAACTTCATTCAGTTAGCTGACCCCGATAGCAAAGCTTCATTTAAGATTGTTAACGAAGGTACACAAGAACGCTTACTCACTGGCGGAGATTTTGATATTGAATCGTTCAACTTAGCCAAAGATGGTACAATCTGGATTGGCGATGAGTTTGGACCATATCTGTTGCATTTTGATGCTACGGGTAAATTGTTAGATGCTCCCATTTCTACGCCCAACTTCGCCCAACTGAACACTCTGAACGGAAAAGCGCCAATTGTAATTGGTCATCGGGGTGCTAGTGGTGAGCGTCCAGAACATACACTCGCTTCTTATGAATTAGCAATAAAGCAAGGCGCTGACTTTATTGAACCAGATTTGGTATCAACAAAAGACGGCGTACTAATTGCTCGCCATGAAGTCAATATCAAAGATACCACTGACGTAGCTGATCACCCAGAATTTGCCGATCGCTTTACAACTAAAATTATTGATGGTGTTGCGGAAAGCGGGTGGTTTGCCGACGACTTCACCTTAGCAGAAATTAAAACTCTACGAGCAATAGAGCGGCTTTCTTTCCGCGATCAGGTTTTTAACGATGTGTTTGAAATTCCTACTTTTCAGGAAGTTATCGATTTGGTGAAGCAGGTTGAAAAAGATACAGGACGGAAAATTGGTATCTATCCGGAAACTAAACACCCGACTTATCATGATTCTGTCGGACTTTCCTTGGAAGAACCACTCGTTGATATCCTGAATAAAAATGATTTTACTGACCCAAATCGGGTTTTCATTCAATCATTTGAAGTTAGCAACCTGAAAGAACTCAACCAAAAGATAGATGTGCCATTGGTACAGTTATTGGATGCAACTGATGTTGCTTTAGATGGTTCGCTGATTGAAACCAAGCCTTATGATTTTGTCGTGAGTGGTGATTCCCGCACTTATGCAGATTTACGGACTCCTGAAGGCTTAAAGGAAGTTGCAACTTACGCTGATGGAATTGGTCCCTGGAAGCGGATGATTGTTTCAGTTAAGGGAACTGATGCTGATGGCGATCGCACAGCAGATGATATTAATGGTGATGGTGCAGTTGATGATGCTGATAAAACGACTTTACCGCCAACATCTTTAATTACAGATGCTCACGATGCAGGTTTATTAGTACATCCGTACACGTTCCGCAACGAAGCTCAGTATTTAGCAGCAGATTATCAAGGCAATCCGGAACTAGAATTAAGACAGTTTATCCAGTTAGGTGTAGATGGCTTCTTCGACGACTTCCCCGGAACCGGAGATAGAGTTAGAGATCAAATTACTGGGGATTTTGTGCGATCGCCTCAAAATCCAGATGTTCTGAGCAAGACTGAGTTTAACACACTTGATGGCAATGCCCCCCTTGTTATCGGTCATCGCGGAGCTAGTGGTAAGCGACCAGAACATACTCTAGAATCTTACAAAGTAGCAATTGCTGATGGTGCTGACTTCATCGAACCAGACTTGGTAGTAACCAAAGATGGGGTGCTGATTGCGCGTCACGAAAACGCTTTAGGGATTCTAAATGCTGATGGGACGCTCAACACCTCTGACACAACAACGGATGTCTACAACCGTCCAGAATTTGCCAATCTCTTGACAACCAAAGTTATCGATGGTCGCAATGTCAGGGGTTGGTTTGCAGAAGACTTTACTTTAGCAGAAATTAAGACTTTAAATGCGATCGAGCGCTTGCCTGACTTACGGGGTACTCGCTTCAATAACGATGAACTAAAAATTCCCACCCTGACAGAAGTTATAGATTTGGTGAAGCAGGTTGAGAAGGAAACAGGACGCAAGATTGGTATTTATCCCGAAACCAAGCACCCCACTTTCTTCGCTTCTGAAGGAAAATATGTAGATGGAACCTTGATCAATCAATCTTTAGGCAGCTTGTTGGTTGATACTTTAGTTGCCAAAGACTTCACCGACCCCAAGCGGGTATTCATTCAATCCTTTGAGGTTGGTAATCTCAAGGAACTTAATAATGATTTGTTGCCAAAAGCAGGAATAGATGTACCACTTGTGCAGCTATTTGGTGGTGCGACAGAACGTCCCTATGATTTTGTTGTTAGTGGTGATACTCGCACCTACGGAGATTTGGCAAAACCTGCGGAACTAGATAAAATTAACGACTACGCATCTGGTATTGGTCCTAACAAACGCTTGATTGTTCCAGCGCAAACGGTTGACAACGATAATGATGGTAGACCGGATGACTTGAATGGCGATGGTACAATTAGCGATGCAGATAGAGTTCTGGGTACTCCAACTTCTTTGGTACAAGATGCTCATGCGGCAGGCTTGTTAGTGCATCCTTATACATTCCGCAATGAAGACTTTTTCTTATCAGCCGATTATAACGGCGATCCGACGCAGGAATTCAAGCAGTTTATTGAGTTAGGGGTTGACGGTTACTTTACTGACTTTCCTTATACAGGAGATGTTGTCCGTAACCAATTTGTCGGAACACCAGCAGTAGCGAATCTCGCTGGTTCTAGGGGTTTTGAGGGGATGGCAATAAATCCCGACAAAACCAAATTATATCCTTTATTAGAGGGAACTGTTGTTGGCGATCCAGCTTCTTCGCTGCGAATTCATGAATTTGATATTGCAAGTCAACAATTTCAGGGTTTAGTTGGATATTATAAACTGGAAGACACTGCCAATGCGATCGGTGACTTTACCGTTATCAACGATAATGAATACTTGGTGATTGAGCGCGATAACGCACAGGCAGACGCTGCTAAATTCAAGAAAATCTTCAAAGTTGACTTTTCCCAAAAAGATGGAAATGGGTTTGTTGCTAAAGAAGAAGTTGCTGACTTGTTGAACATTCAAGATCCGAATGACTTGAACCAAGATGGTAGCACCAGCTTTAAATTTCCCTTCCAAACCATCGAAGATGTTTTGGTAGTTGATGAGAATACCATCTTAGTTGCCAATGACAATAATTACCCCTTCTCTGTAGGTCGTCCCCCCGCTATTGATAACAACGAAATCCTCCTTTTAGGGCTTGACAAACCACTCAATTTAGACCCCCGTGTGGGACTTGCTGGACTTAGCTTGCCAACTTCGCAAATTACAAGCGGTAACGAAGATGATACCTTATACGGTACTTCAGGTGACGATTTCCTAGATGGTGGTGAGGGTAATAACACCCTTTACGGTAGCGAAGGTAATAACGTCTTTCTGGCAAAATCTGGGAATGATGTTGCTTACGGTGGTGCAGGAAATGATGTCTTCTTCCTAGGTAATGGTAATAACAGCGTTTATGCTGCTGAAGGTAAAAATCGGGTTGTTACAGGAACTGGTAATGACATTATCTATGCAGGTGCGGGTGATGACACCATATCTACAGATGCAGGTGATGACCTGATATATGCAGGTGCGGGCAATAACATCATATCTGCTGGAACGGGTAACGATAAAGCTTATGTCGGTAGTGGAAGCGATCGCTTTATCCTCGATGCTGGTGTCGGTGCTGTTACCATCTTCGGTTTCTCTGACAATGACCAAATTACTCGCGGAAGCGGTCTTTCAGACAGTAATTTTACGGTTAGCGTAAGTGCAAGTGATACTTTCGTTAGTGCAGGTAGCGATTTGCTAGCGACGTTGAAGTATGTGCAATTAAGTAGCCTGAATATCGCTTAATTATCTCACGCAAAGGCGCAGAGGCGCAAAGAAGAGAATAATTTCCTCCTCTGCGTTCTCTGCGTACTCTGCGGTTCGTTCAAAAAAAATCCTCACTCCCCCCAGGACAAATATATGGTAACTACCAACACAATCCGTTTTTCCCAATTCAACGCATCTTTGAACCGCAACGCTGAAGGTGAATTAATCACCGATTTATCTACCCCAAATAATGCCCAAGCTGCATCAGTTGCGGAAATCATCCAGCGCACCAATGCAGATGTACAGCTAATCAACGAATTTGACTACTTTGAAGAAAATCCCCTTAAAGCTGTCGAATTATTTCAGCAAAATTACCTTGCAAGAAGTCAAAATGGAGCAACTCCGGTAGAATATCCTTATGTCTACATTGCTCCCTCTAACACAGGTATCGCCTCCGGATTTGATTTAGACAACGATGGCAAAGTAGTTACAAATCCAGCAGAAGCGGGATACGGTAATGATGCTTTCGGATTTGGCAATTTTCCCGGTCAGTATGGGATGTTGCTGCTGTCGAAGTATCCCATTGATACTGCGAATGTGCGAACTTTCCAAAACTTTTTGTGGAAAGATATGCCAGATTCGTTGCTATCCACAATTAGCACACCTGGTTCTGCGACTCCTTGGTATTCCCCAGAAGAACAAGCTGTTTTGCGACTTTCTTCTAAAAGTCATTGGGACGTTCCCATCAAGGTTAATGGAGAGACAATTCACGCTTTAGTTAGTCATCCTACACCCCCCACTTTCGATGGTTCTGAAGACCGCAACGGCAAACGCAATCATGATGAAATCCGTTTTTGGTCAGACTATATTACACCAGAAAAGGGCGATTATATTTATGATGATACTGGTAAAAAGGGCGGTATAAGTCAAGGGTCGAGTTTTGTGATTATGGGCGACCAAAATGCAGACCCCTTGGATGGTGATAGCTACGATAACGCGATTCGCCAATTGTTACAAAATCCCAATATCAATACTAACTTTATTCCTACCAGTGAGGGCGGTCCTCAACAAGCGATATTGCAAGGTGGTGCAAATCTAACTCAACGCGGAAATCCCGCTTTTGATACGGCAGATTTTGCAGATACAGCACCGGGAAATCTGCGGACGGACTATGTGTTACCTTCTACTGATTTGCAAATCGAAAATTCTGGAGTCTTTTGGTCGTTAAATACTGACCCGACGTTTTCTTTGGTGGGTACTTTTGATCCGAAACTTCCTGGTGGTTTTCCCTCTTCTGACCATCGTCAAGTTTGGGTAGATTTGCAGCTTGGCGCAACCGAAGCAGGTAAAACTGTTTCTAGTGTAGGATTTGAAGGAGAGAAAGTTTTCCCTACAGGCTTTATTCCCTCTGGTGTAGCGGGAACGGTTAATGGTGTAGAAACTCCAATCGGTGGGTTGTCTGGTGTAACTTACGATGCCGCTAATAACCGCTTCTACGCGATTTCCGATGACCGATCGCAAGTTGCTTCTGCCCGTTTTTATACCTTAACTGCTGATTTTGCAACTTCGCCAGAAGTTAACTTTAGCAACGTCACCACACTGAAAGACGCAAATGGCAACTTGTTTCCACTCAACAGTTTAGATCCAGAAGGCATTGCTTTAACTGGTAATGACACTGTTTTCATCTCGTCTGAAGGTGAGGTGAATCCGAATGCGGGTAGGGTGACGAATCCTTTTATTAATGAATTCTCTCTCTTGACGGGACAGCAAATTCGTTCTTTACCTGTTCCCAAGAAATTCCTCCCAGTGGTAGAGGACACAAATGCTAACGGTGTTGTAAATGCTGGCGATACCCAAGTATCAGGTGTTCGCAATAACTTGGCGTTTGAAAGTCTCACTATTACGCCTGATAAGAAGACTTTGTATACCGCCAGCGAAAATGCTTTATTCCAAGATGGGGCGATCGCTTCTTTAACTAACGGTTCGCGATCGCGGATTTTGCAATATAATCTGGTTAGCGGACAACCTGAAAAAGAATATCTATATAATGTAGATGCGATCGCTGCAACACCAAATCCCGCTACAAGTTCTGCTGATAACGGTTTGGTAGATTTACTCGCAATTGATAATCGAGGTACACTACTCGCTTTAGAGCGTTCTTTCTCTGCTGGTGTTGGAAATACGATTAAGATTTATGAAGTTAGTTTGCAAGGTGCAACTGATATCAGCTTCATCGATTCGCTTAACAGCTTGAGTTCTGACCTTGCGGCAATCAAACCTGTTGAAAAACGCTTGCTGTTAAATCTCAACTCGTTGAACTTACCCACCGGCACAGATAATATTGAAGGTATCACTTTCGGTCCGGTGTTACCAGATGGACGGCAATCGATTGTGCTGGTGAGTGATAACAACTTTAGTCAAAGTCAATTTACACAAGTTCTAACTTTGGGTGCAGATTTAATTCCCACCGCAACACCGACGGTAGAAACTCGTCCTGATTTATTCAACGATCCGAATTTACCATTCAGTCAACGTGCTGATGCTGACGATCCAGCGATTTATGTTAATTCAACTGATTCGGAAAAAAGCCTGATATTAACAACGGTGAAAAATGCTGGTTTGCGAGTTTACGATTTATCAGGCAACTTGGTACAAGAAGTCAATCCTGGGAATATTCGTTATAACAATGTAGATTTGCAGTATGGATTTAAGTTGGGTGGAGAGTCTGTTGATATTGCTGTGGCAAGCGATCGCAATAACGATAAACTCGCAATCTTCAAAATCAATCCGAATAATCCCGGTCAATATTTAGAAGATATCACCGATAGCAGCATCGGAACTTTATTCCAATCCGCACCCTTTGACCCTCCTTATTCAGCATCAACGCGGAGTGCTTACGGTTTAGCATTATATCGCAGTCCTGTCACCGATGATTACTACGTCTTCGCCACTCGCCGAGCAACTGGAGATGTAGCGCAGTTCAAACTAATCGACGAAGGCAATGGTAAGATTGGGGCAGAAAGAGTGCGGGAATTCACTTTACCTTCACCGACAACTCCCGGACGTTCTCCGCAAACAGAGGGAACAGTCGTAGATCAAGAACTTGGTTTTCTCTACATTGCTCAAGAAGATGTCGGGATTTGGAAGTTTCAAGCTGAACCTAACGGTGGTACAAATGGTACTTTAATCGATCGCGTCCGGTTTGAGGGTGGAAAAAATCTCACCGATGACGCAGAAGGACTAACTATATATTACGGCAAAGATGGTACAGGCTACTTGTTAGCATCCAGCCAAGGTGACAGCACCTTTGCAGCTTACACTCGTGAAGGTAACAACGATTTCTTGGGTAGATTTGCTGTTGGGAATAACGGGTCAATCGATAGTGTACAACAATCTGATGGTGCAGATGTAATTAACGTGCCGCTGGGTGCTAATTTCCCCTTTGGTTTGTTCGTTACCCAAGATGGTGATAATTCCCCAGCGCAAATTGTCGATGGCGAAAACATCAAAACTAACTTTAAACTAGTTCCTTGGGAAAACATTGTTAACGCTTTACCAGATGCGTTGACGATTGACACCACCAGCTACAATCCGCGCAATCCCGCCAACTTATTTGGCATTCAAGGCACTGCTGGTGATGACATTATTTACGCTCGTGAAGGTGATAATACCATTACTTCAAGCGGTGTTGATACTATTTTCACTCTTAGTGGCAGCGATCGCTTTATTTTGGGTGAAGGTGACGCCACTAGCGATCGCATCACTCTAACTGGTGGTTTAACCTTCAGTAATTTGAACATCAGCCAAAGCAGCAACGACACCCTCATCAGCGCGGGTGCAGATTTGCTGGCTACTCTGAAATCGGTGTAGTCTAGCAAGATTACAAGCGCCATCTTAGCGTAGTCTTGCTTACCTGTAGGGCCATAGACATTGCTGTGCCCCTAGGATGTGGTTTGTAGTTTAACCTGGCGTTGCTAGTTATGTATTCAGGCGATCGCATCGTGCGACCCGCACAAGCTTTGAGTCTAGGCGAGAACATTGACTACAAGGGAATTGGTGAACTTTTGTAAAGAAATGGCGGGTTTTTGCGTAAAACTCAGTGCCAGAAACTGAGTATAAGGCAAAGGTCATTTTGGGTAGTGTTACATGTTAGTTAAAGTGATCGCAGCCAACCTAAGAAAGCACTTTCTGATTATATTTCTGTGTGAGGTTAACCAAAATATAATCTTTTCTTGACCTTTTATCGATACGTTAATACTTAAGGTAATTAATGACAGCGGCAAACCCGATCAAAACTGATATGACCGCAATTCTGCAAGTCGGCGATGTTTGGCAACAAGCAGCTTCGAGTCTGGGGACAATTAAAGCTGATGAAATTATTGCCCTACTGAAGCAGTATGGTATAATGCCGCAGTTGATGCGAGAGATTCTGATTGACTGTGTGATCGCTGATATTACCCTGACAACAGAAGAAACCTTTAAAGCATGTCAACAGTTTTATCAGCAACATCAACTCAATTCTGATGCTGACTTGGAAGCATGGCTTGTATACCGCTCTTTGTCCCGCGAACAACTAAACCATCTCATCACCCGTAACGCCAAGCTAGAATACTTCAAGCAAAGCAATTGGGGGAATAAGCTAGAGTCTTACTTTCTCCAACGCAATGCAAAGTTGGATCGGGTAATCTATTCTTTAATTAGAGTCAAAGATATTGGTATTGCTCAAGAGCTTTACTTCCGCATTCAAGAAGGGGAACAGTCTTTTAGTGAGTTGGCTAAGTTATATTCTTTAGGTACGGAAGCGGAAACAGGCGGTTTACTCGGTCCGATGGAGTTGTCAGTTCCCCATCCAGATTTAGCAAAGATGCTAGCAGCAAGTCAACCCGGTAAGCTTTTACCACCAACCCGCTTGGGAGAGTGGATTGCAATTGTGCGGCTGGAAAAGTTTATGAAGGCTCAGTTAAATGAGTCAATGCGCCAGCGATTGCTAAATGAACTATTTGAAAACTGGATACAAACTCAGTACAAAAAGCTGAGTACATAATTATTAAATTTTAAATTTTAAATTTTGAATTTTGAATTTATGTGATGAGCTACACAACAATTAGCACTGAAACATTTCTGTCAGCGATCGCTCCTTTTGACCAACTATCAGCGGCGGCGCTGTCTAGGCTATCACAGTCTTGCCAGTTATTACGCTACCGCATGGGGCAAGTGATTGTGACGCGGGAAAAAATACCCGCTGTAATTTCCATTATTTTTGAGGGACAAGCGCGTTTATTAGGGTACGATCCGAAAAATCAGATGCCCGTAACTTTAAAGTTACTGCAACCAGGAGATATTCTGGGTTGGGTGGGGCTAGTGCGTTCTGTTCCTTGTGAAACAGCGATCGCTTCAACTGAAACTATCTGTCTTACCCTAAGCGCTACCGAATTTTTAACACTTCTTCAGCGAGAAAAAGCTTTTGCATCCCACTTTTATAATCGTCCTGAGTTAGTCGAAGTCTTTGATTTATTAGCAGCAGAACTGCAACGTCGCGCAGATAATGAGTTATTACTTGATGCTGCGGGTGTAGATTCTTTGAAAGAATTAGCTATTAAGGCTTACTCAGAAGCTTTAGTCGTCAACCTTCAAGAGGATTCTCAAAGTGAATTGCAAAGCGATCGCTTATGGTTAGTTAGTGGGGGAACAGTTCCACAAGATATAATCGCCAGCCGCTATCACCCCGAAACGCACCTCACAAAAGGAAACCATCTGCGTTTACTTGGCTTTAGAGCAAATATTCTCCCCACTTTCCCCCTCTCCCACTTTTGTACAGACG
>CAXTNZ010000061.1:0-28306 GCA_964245695.1 uncultured bacterium
TTCAGTTAATCTCGTCATTTATACCCTAACCGAATTTACGCCTTGGAGTACTAGTGATGCTAACTCGTTAGCAAATTTACAAGGAGAATTTGAAACTAAATTAGACGAGATTGAGCAAACCTTAGCTAAATACCCAGGTCCTTACTTCGTCTCAACCTTTAGTTTAGTAGACATCATATACAGCCCACATTTAGACAGATTGGCTGCTAACTTACCCGTGTACCGGGGTTATCACATCAAAGGAAATGAGCGTTTTCCTCGCATCAATGCTTGGTTTGAAGCACTTAATCAGCGTCCTGCTTATCATCGGGTCAAGTCGGACAATATCACCAACAATTTACTTTTGCGTCGCAGATTCGGCTTAGAGCCTTTAGGAAATTCATTACCTTTGGAAGTAGCAGATAGTGAGACAATTCAATATCGGGCAGAAGCTGCTGAGAGACTGAGTGACAATCATGAAGCAGCTATAAAAGACGTACTGAAAAACTCTGGGGTTCAAGCTTTGGTGGGAGAGGGTGATACCTCAGCAATTCAAGAAGCTGTTGATTTTCACCTGAGACTTTTGGCAGAATATCTCATTAGTGGTAATTCTGCACCGTTACCCGGTGGTCGAGTTGGTGGAAAGGTTAGTTTCGATCCCGCATCTGCTGCTGTCGGAGCCATTACTCTCGCATATTTACGGAATCGCGTATGTGCGCCCCGTGACATGAGCGCGGGTGCTGCAACTGCATTCCGGACGGCAGCAGATAAAGTGCTGGCATCGCTTTATTAACGCTTATCACTACAGATTCGGTGTTTAGAGAGGTTGCTCTGCAACCTTTCACTCATTATTTAATTTACAGCGCATTCGAGGGGTTCCCCGGCTAAAGCAACTACCACCATAAAAACGCAAAGTACTGTGGAGTAAGAATAAAGCTAGGACTCAAAATTGTTATTTACTTCAACCGCTTAACTGGTGGCAAATTCTGTAAATTGACGCATGTAGGGAGAGTGAAAAGCTAAAACGATATCAGATGAAGGTACACCCATTTCGAGCAGTTGTGTAGCAATTCCGATTTCGGTTCCATCATGCTCAATCCAAATTTTACCGTCTTTGATATCGAGATGCAGACTGCATCCATGTGTTCGACGATTACCGCGCCAGCCTGTATGAAGCAAAGAGCTTGTTTGGACCGCGCTCTAGTTTCAACTCAGAATTTTTACCTAAATTGCGCTCATAAATCTCACGCCCCGTTACCAACATGTTTGACAATGCGAGCTACAAAATCATTTGTTAGACCGACACCTTGACCCAAGTCACCTTCTGTGCCTAACAAGCGCTTAATTTCTGGATTAGTGTTGCTGGCTGATTGGCTAACATTTTGAGAAGTAATTCCTAGTTCTTCGGCATTAATTAGCCCATAAATAGACCATTTCACCACATCGAACCATTTAGAATCCCCATTAGCAACAGCTGGTGCTAAAGGTTCTTTCGACAACACTAAATTTAGAACCACATGGTCATCAGGTTTAGACAAAGCTGTACGACGGGAGACTAACCCAGAGCGATCGCCTGTTATGGCTCAAAAGCGATTTTGCTCATAGGTGGTATAGGTAGTATTCACATCTTCAAAGACCAGAGGTTTATAGTTAATACTCCGCTGTCGCATTTGATCTGATAAATTCTGTTCGTTGGTAGTTCCTGTCTGAACGCAGATAGATTTACCCTTCAGGTCTTCCAGCTGCGTGAATTTTGCTATTTTTTCGCACCATGATGCCTTGACCATCATAAAAGACCACTGGCGCAACAGGGCAAACCTACAGAAGTATCCCGGCTAATTGTCATTTGTTGTATTGCGACTGAGGATGTCTACTTCCCCAGTCTGCACGGCTGTAAAGCGCTATGCCAGCGTTTAAGTTGCGGAACTCAACTTTTTTTGGATCGTCAAATATAGCCGACGCGATCGTCCGTATATTGCCGAGGCGTTTCTTTCAGAAACGCCTCCCCTGCTCTCAAAGAGCAGGGCAACCGCACGAAGTGCGGTTGGGCAATAGGACGCGCTTCGCGATCGCACGACATACATCTACATCCAATCCAGCGTATTCACCGTTAGCCTTGACAAAGCTAAACCCTGGCAATTGTCCGCTTACACCACAAATCAGCTTGCCACGGCTTTTAACTGTATCCAACCGACTACCACTGTTTTTTGATTGCCCCGCACAAGCACTCAATGAAAAGATAAGGGGCAAAGTAGCTAGTAATAACCCCCATTTACGCATTAACAACCTAAGCACGATTTTTTCACCGATCTATGGGATGTTCATAATAAGTTAATACTACGGTATTTCGGTCAATTTATCGTAAATTTAAATTGGTCAATTGAATTTTGTAGTCAAACTGTGCTACGGCAGGTTATTACCTCAGTAACCAAAAACTTGCTTTTCAGGATGAACTATGATAATTTAACATCAACAAAAATACGGTAAGTCAGTCGGAATATAGTACATTTTATTTTCCTTTATCAGTAAGGATTTAAAAGTTTTCAGTTTCACACAAAATTCATTTAATCGAGTTTTTCAACTTTAATGCCGGATCTTCTGCATTGCTGTTAACTTACATCTGCAAATTCTGACGCTATATGCAGACTGTATGGCAGCAGTAACAGTGTTTTGATCGGATTTCACACAGCACACTTAGGAGGTGTCAATCATGGTGGATATTAAGTTTGCATATTGGGTTCCCAATGTTAGTGGTGGATTGGTTGTCAGCAAAATTCCTCAACGCACAGATTGGACATTCGATTATAATGCCCAACTCGCTCAAACTGCCGAACAGGTAGGATTTGACTATGCCTTAGCACAAGCTCGATTTATTGCCAGCTACGGTGCTGAGTACCAACTAGAGGCACTGACTACAGTTGCAGCTTTAGCACCTGTGACCGAACGGCTGAAATTGATTGCCGCAGTTCATCCGGGACTATGGCATCCGGGTGTAGTTGCCAAGATGGGTGCGACAATTGATTTTATTTCTAAAGGTCGCTTCGCTCTAAATGTTGTCAGTGGTTGGTTTAAAGGTGAATTCACAATTTATGGTGAACCGTGGTTAGACCATGATGAACGCTATCGCAGATCCGAGGAATTCATTCGCGTACTCAAAGGTATGTGGACAGAAGAAGAGTTCCACTTTAAGGGAGACTTTTACCGCATCAATGGTGGTTGGGTGAAGCCTAAACCAATTAATCAGAACCCACATCCAGAAATTTTCCAAGGTGGTAACTCCAAAGCTGCACGACGGATGGCAGCGCGGGTATCTGATTGGTATTTCATGAATGGCAACACCATTGAAGGTGTGAAAGAACAAATTCAGGAAGTTTCTGCCCTAGCGCGTGAGGAAGGACGTAAAGTCAAGTTTGGACTAAATGCCTTTATCATAGTGCGAGACACTGAAAAAGAAGCTCATGACGTACTGCAAGAGATTATTGCTCAAGCGGATAAAGAAGCTGTTGCAGGTTTTGGAGAAGCTGTAAAACAAGCAGGATCTTCAACTCGTGAGAAAGTGGGGATGTGGGCAAACTCTAATTTTGAAGACTTGGTGCAATATAACGATGGCTTTAGGTCAGGTTTAATTGGCACAGCAGACCAAGTTGCCGATCGCATTCGTCAGTTCTACGAAGTCGGGGTAGATTTGATTCTGGGTGGATTCTTGCATTACAGCGATGACTTGCCAGCTTTTGGTCGCACGGTAATTCCCTTAGTACGAGAAATTGAATCGCGTCATCGCACATCTGATGAGTTAGTGACGGCTTAAACAGGTGCTAATACTGCGATTAAGATACCTGTGAAAATTACGCAACATAAATAAAAGGAAGGTAAAACATGACATCTGTAATTAATACGAATACTGAACAAAAAGCTGATGTGATTGGTGACGATACTGAAGCTCTAGCGATCGCTCATCAATTAGCGGCTGAATTTGTTAAAGGAGATTCCGATCCCCTTTAACATGAGTCCCCTCTGAGTGAACATAAGTGACCAGGCAAAAAGTGTTTATGCAGATGTCAAGCGCATCCGTTTCCATCCCTTAGTTCCCCGTGAAATTTCCATCTATGGATATATCTATGATGTGAAGACTGGAAAATTGATTGAGGTTCCTGAAGCAACAGAAATTGGTAAAGCATTATCAGATTGACAAAAGGAATTTTGCAAAAATAACTTGTAGGCGATGGCGCAAAGCGCCCGCTGAAAGCGATCGCAACCGTTTACAAAAAATCAACCTTAAAAGTTATTTTAATGTGTTCAAACCATATTAGGACTTACGCACTCATGTCGTCAAAACGTTGAATTTGCGTAGGGGCAATTCATGAATTGCCCCTACAAGACTTTGAGCGAATGCGCTCATTCCTACATACTTAACATATCGCTCAAAAAACCAAAATACCCTTAAAATACGTATACAAAATATTTGTAACCCTAAATTTAGAAATTGAGGAGGCATGACATTGCCACTATTACAAACACAACCTCAGGCTTTGTCAGACTCACAAAAACGTTGGGTTCTCTTCGGTGTCGGGATGGGGGTGCTAATGTCTACCCTTGATGTAGGTATTATCAATGTAGCTCTGCCCACACTAGTTAATCAGTTGCATTCCTCCTTTCCCCAAGCTCAGTGGACTGTGTTGAGTTACCAGTTAGTCAGTTCTGGCTTAGTTTTGGGAGCGACTCGCTTGGGCGATATGTTAGGTAAGAAACACCTCTATTTAGGGGGACTGATTCTATTTACCTTCAGTTCGTTATTGTGCGGTTTTGCATCTAGTATTAATTGGCTCATTGCTGCTCGCGCACTTCAGGGACTAGGTGCGGTGTTCATCTCCGGGCTTGGTTTAGCAATCATCACAGAAGTCTTTCCTACCTCAGAACGGGGTCGGGCTGTGGGTATCATTGGCAGTGTGGTATCCTTGGGGATTGCTCTGGGTCCTTCGGCTGGGGGACTGCTTTTAGGATGGACAGGCTGGCGTAGCATTTTCCTAGTTAATCTACCACTGGGGATAGTAGCTAGTTTTTTAGTAGCTCGTGTAGTGCCACCTTCTGTAGTACTAGGAGGTAAACAACGCTTTGACTTCTTCGGAGCCTTATTAGCTCTGCTGACGTTGGGCAGTTTTGGGCTAGGAATGACTCAAGGGCAAAGCCAGGGCTTTAACAGTGTCAGCGCTTTAGTATTGTTGGCGATCGCCTTAGTAAGTTTTGCCAGTTTTCTCATCGTTGAATCTTTTCTGGAGCAACCGCTGCTAGAACTGCACCTGTTACGAAATCTGAGGCTGAGTATGGGTTTGCTCAGTGGCTGGCTAGTGTTTATTGTCTTGGCTGGATCATTGCTAATCACACCCTTCTTTTTGGAGCGGGTTAAGCATTATCCCACCGTGAAAGTGGGGTTGCTACTGGCAGTATTACCGATCGCCAGTGGCTTGATTGCCCCGATAGCTGGCACACTTTCAGACCGTTTTAGCACTCGCTCAATTGGCTTAATCGGTCTGGGATTGATGATTGGCGGTTGTTTGGCAATTAGTACCTGCGACAATCAACTAACTGAATCAGGCTATATCTTGCGCTATCTAATTTTAGGTTTGGGGCTGGGTTTATTCCGATCGCCTAATGATAGTACTGTCATGGGAGCAGTGCCGAGAGAGCGATTAGGAATTGCCTCTGGATTACTATCTTTGTCGCGTACCACAGGAAACACCATTGGAGTACCTCTGATTGGCTCAGTATTTGGAGCATTGAGCGCCAGCGTTGCTGTAGGTAAAGATGTCGCTGTTGCCCCTCCGGAAGCGATTATTGTCGCGTTTGATGGAACCTTTCGCCTCGCGGCACTACTCTTGTGTGGGGCAGCAGTGGCATCAGCTTTTAGGTTTCATGTCTAACGAGCAATTTTAATACAAAGACAATGAAAAAACGAACCGCAGAGTCCGCAGAGGACACGGAGAAATAAGAGTTTCAGAGAGATTTTGCGCTCATTCCTAACTTTAACAGAATTAAAAAGGAGCAAATTATGGCAGGTAAATTAGATGGAAAAGTGGCAATTATTACCGGAGCTTCTTCAGGAATTGGTGAAGCGACAGCGATCGCATTATCAGCATTTATGGGCAGAAGTGGTAATTGCTGCTAGAAGAGGCGATCGCTTAGATTCCCTGACAAAACGCATTGAAGCTAGCGGTGGTGTGGCATTACCCATTGTTGCTGATATCACTGACGAAACCCAGGCAAATAATTTGGTGCAAAAAGCAAATGCATTGGGGCGAATAGATATCCTTGTCAATAATGCAGGTGTGGCACTGACTGGTAATATTGACGGTGGGAATACTTCAGACTGGCGGAAAATGTTTGATATCAACGTCTTGGGACTGCTGTACACTACTCACGCCGTCCTACCTTTGCTCAAAGCGCAAAAATCAGGGCATATCGTCAACATTTCCTCAGTCGCTGGTCGGACAGCACGGGCGGGTGTAGGTGTATACAATGCAACAAAATGGGGCGCGAATGCCTTCTCAGAAGCATTACGGCAAGAAGTGTATAAAGATAACATCCGCGTCACCATAATTGAACCAGGTTTGGTGGATACGGAAATTAACAACCATATTACCGACCCGGTAGCAAAACAGGTTAGCTTATTACGACGCAAAACAATAACGCCACTACAAAGCGAGGATATAGCAGCGGCGATCGTTTATGCTGTAACTCAACCGCAGCGCGTGAATGTTAATGAAATTTTGATTCGACCAACTGAGCAAGAAAGGTGATGGACTTCAGCCAGAAGTTGTTCTAAGGAGCCTGAGAAACTCGATATTTAATTCTAGTTTCTCTCCCAGCCACAGGGAATGATCCGTATGGTCTTGCACATCATCGCCTGTATTAGGATGAACGAGAATATCTAAACCCTCGCGATTGAGCATTAACCACGGAACAACCTGGCTAAACTGATCCGGTGAAAATGCAACTTGATACATCGCTTTTGGGTGTGGTCCGATGGGCTTCTCATGCCAGCGTCCTAGCTGTACATCAAATCTAGCGCCCAAGGAATCGCGTACACGCGCAGCTGCATCACTACTTGCAGTATCGAAGTAGACATGAGCATGAAAACTAGTAATTTCAGTGGTATCTTCTTTCATAATGTTTGCTCTCAACTCTAAACGGTTGATACTATTTTGAGCCTCGTTTCTTACAAAACTAGAAGACTGCCGCTTTTTTGGCGATCGCCATGATGTGAGCGCTCATTCCTAGTGTAGAAGGTTCAGTTTCCAACCAACGAATAGATTGTAAGAGTCTTTCGCGGCGACTTAGCTCACTCCAATGTTCCTCAAAGTTTTGTAGCAACCAGCCCGAACCTTCGATCGCTAATATATTTTCACAAGATAAGCATGCTTCTTCCACCTCTGCTTTCAGTTCTTCAGGATGGTGAAAGAATGCTGTCGTAAAATAAGCAGGATGATTGCTGGGATTGCGATGTTGCCCCTCGGCTAAATCCCGCTGAACAATTGCTACAAACTCTGGATCGTCGAGATATCCGCGAAACAATCCGTCTAAAGTCGAAGCAAAGCGAGAAATTCCAACAGCAAAAACAAGACCTCCACTTTTTAAAATACGATGAGTCTCGCGCAATGCTGCTATGCGGTCGCTGCGCTCGATCAGGTGATACAGTGGTCCAAGCAAAACAACTGCATCAACGCTGGCATCGGCTCGATTTAATTGGCGGGCATCGCCAACTGCTATACTTGCAAGTGGATGAGCGCGCTGAGTCTGGGAATAAATCTGGGCTTGCTCTATATGCAAGGGAACCGCATCAATTAGATGAACTTCATAACCCTGCTGGGCAAGCCAAAAAGCATAGATGCCATTCCCGCCGCCAACATCAAAAATAACTGCGGGCGGAGGGGGTAAGTAACGACTGAGAAGTTCTTGAGTGCGAGCTAATTCAAGCTGACCTACACCTTTTGATAATCTATGAGCTTCCCAACCATTTTCATAGTGGGTTAGCGCTTCGTCTGAAAGCAAGCTCTGTAACCTAGACGAGTCTGACATGATGTTTGTCCTAGATTTTAAATCTTTGCCTGGTGAGAATAAAGGTATTTTATGAAAATTTTAGATATTTTAGGCGATGATCGCTTCCTTAATATCACTCACCAATTCATCAATCCTTGCCTGAGTTGTATTCCAAGAACACATAAACCGCACTCCTCCCACACCAATAAATGTGTAAAACTGCCAATTTTTCTCTCTTAAAGTTATAATAACTTGTTCGGGTAACTTCACAAAAACAGCATTGCATTCTCTTGCAAACATCATTTCAACGCCTTCTATTTTTAGCAATTGATTTTCTAAATATTCAGCACATTGATTTGCATGACGTGCATTCTTAAACCAAGCACCAGTTTCTAACAAACCAAGCCAAGGAGCGGAAATAAATCGCATTTTAGATGCAAGTTGTCCCGCTTGTTTACAGCGATAGGCAAAATCTTCTGCTAACGCTTTATTAAAGAAAATAATAGCTTCTCCTAACGCCATGCCATTTTTTGTCCCGCAAAAACACATCTATCCCACTTTTCCAGCTAATTTCAGCAGGGCTTTTATTCATCGCCACCACTGCATTCGCAAAACGAGCGCCATCCATATGAATCTTTAAATTATACTTTTGTGCGACTGACTTAATGGCAACCAGTTCATCAATTGAATATAAAGTTCCTAATTCTGTCGCTTGAGTTAGACTAATTACTTTAGGTTTGGGATAGTGAATATCGGCTCGCTTATTTACAATTGCTTCTATAGCTTCGGTCGTTAACTTGCCATTTTCTCCTTTAGCAAGTAGCAGCTTGGAACCATTAGAAGCAAATTCCGGCGCACCACATTCATCAGTTTCGATATGAGCATTTTCATGACAAATCACACTATGGTAAGATTGACATAATGCAGCTAATGATAATGAATTTGCCGCCGTACCATTAAAGACAAAAAAGACTTCGCAATCAATTTCAAATAACTCTCTAAAATAGTCTGTTGCTAATGAAGTCCATTCATCATTTCCATAAGCCGGAGCGCTACCCAGGTTTGCCTTAATCATGTATTCCAATGCTTCCGGACAAATCCCAGAGTTGTTATCGCTAGCAAACTGCTCTAAATTACAATCCATGTGCTACTTATAGTTTCCAGCTTTCTGTAAAAGATTCCATGTTACCCGAAGCAGTTGCCTGACGACAAAAAAAGCTTGACTATGCGAGAAATATAATTCACTCATATTGATTTTGTCGGAATTTGTGTGATATCCTACCTCTATCAAGTTTACTACTGTAACTTGATAGATTTACCGGAGATTAATTTTCAGGTTACGAGCTTCACCTACAAAAGCATAGTTTGGATGAGGAGAGAATCGCCTTATGCCTAAAGACTGGTTAGAATGGCACGACCTCTACAATACTGAGCCTAAATTGCAACAACGCTTGCAAATCGTGCGAGAATACATTTCTCATAGCTTGGATGCGTCCCCACCAGGAATAATCCGTATAGTGAGTGCTTGCGCTGGTGATGGACGAGATTTATTAGGAACGCTCTTCAACCACCCTCGTGCAAAAGATGTCCATGCACGACTCGTTGAGATTAATCCCCAACTAGTTGAACGTGGACGCACAAGTATAGAATCCTTGGGTTTGGCACAGCAAATTGAGTTTATCAATGGTGATGCAACTATTTCCTCTAACTATGTGGGAGCAGTACCAGCAGACATTGTTATTGTATGCGGCATCTTTGGTAATCTTGCTGATGAAGCTGAACTTAATCGCTTGCTAGGAAACCTAAGTTTTCTCAGTAAACAAGGAGCTTTTGTTATCTGGACTCGCGGACACTCTAACGGTATTTCCTACTCTGAGACTGTGCGTAGATTATTGCGTGAATCTGGATTTGAGGAAGTTAACTTCAAACTCACTGCAACAGGAGATATGGGAGTAGGTCTTCATCGCTACGTTGGTGAAAACTTGCCTGCACCCAAAGAGCAACAGTTATTCGTGTTTTCTGGTATTGCCGATAAAGCAAGGTAAATAAGATACCCGACTTGTTAAAGAAGTCGGGTATCTAGGTCTTCCAAAATGATTCAAGCCATTCTCTTCGATTTAGATGGAACTCTTCTTGATAGAGATGCTTCCATCAAACATTTTATTACTAAACAATATGATAGATTATCATCGAAATTAAATAAAATTACCAAGAATGAATATATTTCCAAATTCATTGAGTTAGATTGCCGGGGTTATGTTTGGAAAGATAAAGTTTACCAATCTATCGTTTCCGAGTTTGAACTTAAAACTATTTCTTGGCAAGAGTTGCTAGATGATTACGAAACAGAGTTTATACATTCTTGCATCCCATTTATCAATTTATTGGAAACTCTTGATATCTTAACAAGAGAAGGATATTTACTGGGAATTATTACTAATGGTCTTGGTAGTTTTCAGAGACGCACAATTCAAGGACTAGGTATCGAGAAATACTTTCAAACAATTTTGATTTCAGAAATTGAGAAAGTCCGCAAACCAGAGAGAGAAATATTTCTTCGCACTTTACGTAACCTTGGGGTAACACCAGATAAAAGTGTATTTATTGGCGATCATCCTGACACAGACGTTATGGGAGCTAAACGAATTGGGATGAAAAGTATTTGGAAGAGAGACTTAGAGTGGCAAGAGCCAGAAAATTCAGACGGCATTATTGATGATTTAGGAGAGTTGCCTATGATGATCCAACGTTTTTCATAACTTAATAAAGTCTAAGCCCATAGGGACTTTCAGGTACTTTTCATCCCAGAAAGTTTCCAAATCCCGTTAGACGTACTCAAAGAACGAAAGATCCCCTTAACAAAGCAGGCTAGGGGGATCAAGTCTTATCCAAACCGTGTTGAGACGTTTGTCAGCAGATTTTAATAACTTCTATTTATTAATATAAGAAAAAAAAGTATTTGTTGTTATTAATTTTCAAGCATAAATTGGAGTTATAAACAGAAAAATGTAAAAAATGATGAATTCACATATTACTGCTAGCAACATTGACTGGAATACTATTCTCTGTCGCATTGAGTATACAGAGGGTAAGAGCTTGCCTACCTATCCTGGCGATTTGAAAACAGCATTGCTTAATCTTGCAAAACTAATGAATTACCCCAAGGGTGAGCAAGCGTATCAGCTTGCTAGCGAAATTGCTCGAGTTACAACCTACAGCGATCCAGAAATTGTCTATTGGTTCTCTCGTCTTGTATCTCTAATGAATGATTAAATCAAATGGACAATCACGATTTTTTCTATATTTTATAAGTGGTTTTGATAATGTCAGGACTGAAATCAGAACCAAAAGAAATCAGAATCTGTTTCCTTGGGGAATCCTTCGTTAATGGTATTGGCGATCCTGAATACCTTGGATGGACGGGAAGAATTTGTGCTAATACAAGTCAAAAAGCTTACAATATTACCCACTACAATCTGGGTGTTAGGGGAGAAACAAGTCGGTATCTCAAACAACGTTGGCTAAAAGAAGCTTCCTATCGTTTACCTAAAGAATTCGACGGTAGAGTTGTCTTTTCATTTGGAGTGAATGATACCGGACCTATGGGTAGTAAACAGGGAATTGAGTTGCAAGAATCCATCGAAAACACTCGCACTATTTTGAGTGAAGCCAAGCAGTTTTACCCAGTTTTAATGGTAGGTCCCCCTCCCTGTGGAGATGTTGAACAGGAACAGAGAAATCGAAAACTTGCTAATCTATCTCAGCAGTTTGCTCTAGTTTGTCGTGAACTCGATATTCCTTATCTTGATGTTTTTTCAACATTGGTAAAGTCATCTATCTGGTTGGCTGAGGCAAAAGCTAATGATGGCGCTCATCCTGGAACGGCAGGTTATACAGAGTTTGCAGCTATTGTCCAAAATTGGGATGCTTGGTTAAGTTGGTTTACACCCTAAAGAAATTATCTATATAGATTGAGTTTCTCAGAAGCATAAAGTTGCGATCGCGAAGCGGCTCCAAAGGAGCATCGCCCCTTGGAAAGGCTCCCTCCGGGAGCATCGCTACTGCTCGCTGGTAACGATCGCGATCGCAAAGCCGTCGTACCCTTTGCTACCCACCGTCTGAATTGCCGTGGCACTCACGCACGACGAGGCAAGTAGCTCGTTGAAGCGACGTATCCCCTGAACGCTGGGATCGCCGCTCTTGGCATCCACCACCGCTCCGTTACGCACGACATTATCGGCGATTATCAGGGTGCCGCGACGAGAGAGCTTGAGCGCCCACGCGAAGTAATCCGGATTGCTTGGCTTGTCAGCATCAATGAAAATCAGGTCAAATCGGTCGCGACCCTCGGCGGCAAGCTGCGGCAGCGTATCCAGCGCCCGTCCGAGACGCAACTCAACCACATCAGACAGACCAGCGCGGGCGATGTTGGTGCGGGCGACTTCGGCGTGCTTTGGGTCAGCTTCCAGCGTAATCAGGCGACCGTCGGGGGGCAGCGATCGCGCTAGCCAGATGGTGCTGTAAGCGCCCAGCGTGCCAATCTCCAGGATGGTACGCGCTCTTTGGATCTGCGCTAACAGCAGCAGCAGCTTGCCCTGGTTCGGCGAAACGTTGTGCGGTGGCAGACCGGCTGCGGCACTGGTTTGGAGCGCCGCATCCAGCGCGGGATCGGGCGGCACAAGCAAATCGGTGATGTAGCGGTCAACCGCAGTCCATTGTTCTTGAGTCATAGATCCTCGTTTCGGTGAATATAAGCTATTTGCGATCGCATACAACTACCTTTGCGCCAAAATCAGCCAATCCCTGAGCCATAACTTTTCCTAAGCCTCATGACTTACTCAATGGAGTTGCTAAACCATCAATGCTGACCAGATTTTTTTGCTGATGATATTCTTTAAGTCCGGCTTCACCTTTTTTCTTTGCCCATTTGACTAAAGTCTCCCTCTGTCCTTTATATTCATAAAGTGGTACACCAAAACCACAGGAGGTTTGCACTCTTTCGATATCCGCTACAATAATTTGACGTGCTCCGGGAATCTCTGGAAACAAGGGATACAGAGTTTCCCATTCTGGCGAACTGGGAATAACTGTGTATCCTTTACCGTAGAGACGGAGAATACTTGGGGGTTCTTGAAAAGCGCAAAACATAAAAGTAATTTGCCCATTTTCTTGCAGATGGGCTGAGGTTTCGTTACCACTACCTGTCACGTCCAAGTAACCTACACGATGGGGAGAAAGAACGCGAAAACCTCCTAGACCTTTAGGAGAAAGGTTAACATGACCAGTGGGACTTAAGGGTGCAGAACCTACAAAGAGTCATGTGTTGAGCTTCAATAAATTCTTGCAGTTCTTCAGTGATGGATTCAAAAAGTTTAGCCATAGGTTGATAAATGCCCGACGTTCTACTCCATTCATTTTCGATGCTGCCAACCGCAAGTCTTCGATTTGCGATGATGTTAATGCTTTGGGTGCGCCTGATCGGGCTAACGTATCCAAAATGCTTTCTCCTGTTTCCTTTGCATCAAGAGTATATTTTACCTCCATCGGTAAATTCTTTCCTAGAAATCACCTTAAGCCTAACCATGAATAAAAAAGTAGATTGTCATACTAAAAGCAACAACCATCACAACTCTACGAATTAAAAGGGGTTCAAGCCTACGAGCATAATTAGCGCATAAATAACCACCGAGAGAACCACCGACAGCCATCAAAATAGCTTGATGCCAAGCAATTATACCTGCAAAAATAAAGGGAATAATGGCAACTCCATTAATGCAACTTCCTAGAAACGTCTTAAAGGCATTCATGGTGTGAATATTTTTGATTCCTAAAAACGTCAGGGTTGCCAGCATTAGAATACCAAGACCTGCACCAAAAAAGCCACCATAGATAGCGATCGCTAGTTGGGCTAACATGAGGTTTAACAACGGTGGGGATTCTGATGACTTCTGACTCCGACGCTGAAACCATGCTTTGAGCGGTTCACCGAAGGTAAACACGAGCGTTGCTAACAGTAATAGATACGGAATTAGCTTTTGAAAAATATCTGGAGAGGTATATAACAAAGCAACAGAACCAAGCATTCCACCGACTAAACTGACACCACATAGTAAGAAGAATTGCCGTTGCGGGATGCTGAGATTATTACGATATGCTCCTGCACTCGCTAAAGCCGCTACCCATAAAGCAGTATTATTTGTTGCATTGGCAGTAATTGGAGGTACACCCGTAAAGATTAGGACTGGAAATGTAATAAAACTTCCACCTCCTGCCACAGCATTGAGTCCACCCGCAATAAACGCGGTAATAAATAGAAGTAAGGTATGGAATATCATAAAAGATGAATTGTGATATGGTATTAGTCAGTAGACTTCTGACAAAATCAATTTCTAGCGAGTAGAAAAGAGTGAACTTTTAGAATGGCTAAATGCTGAAGTTACCATACCTCCTTTAAAATGAACGTATGTCAAATGATAGGAACTTGTTACCAAAGATATTTATCTTTTTAGAGCTTCGTAAAAGTAATTAACTTACTTTCTTGTGCAGTACTAACTGACGTTTTAATTGCGTATAGCCTATTTTTTCATAAAAGCGATGGGCTTCCTGGCGCACCACATTGGAACGTACCAAGATACTATCGCAGCCTTGAGCCTTTGCCCACTGTTCAGCAAATTGCATCAATAAACGCCCAACCCCGCGTCCTCGATAATTTGGATGTACAATCAATCCACCAATTACTGCTAGATAACCAACCACCAGTGACTTGAGTGCATGAACATGAACCCAACCAATTACAGGCTCGTCTAGCAAATAGGCAATGTAAATAATGTGTTCCTCCTCTTCCGCAAGCAGATTAAGGCGCTTTTGTACTTCCTGCTTTGACGTAGGGTAGTCCAGTAGTTTGCAGAGCATAGCAATACGTTCTGCATCCTCGAACTTAGCTGAACGAATTTGTACTGGGGGTCTATTATCCTCTTGCATATTTTAGACTTAACCTGACTTTATACTTTGTTGTTGATGTAAGCGTTTTCAGTAAACAAAGGTACGCAATCGCTAACATTAAAAGCTCCTGCTAATTCAACATCTAACTCAAAACCTTTGGCAATCAATTCTTTTCCAGAACTGCATTGTTTCAAATACGTTAATAAATCATGCTTGAATGCATGAAAAGCTACTACAGCAGTTTCTGCTTCTGGTGATAAACTGCCATTTAAATAACTAAGAATTGCCCCTGCACCAATTAAATCTTCAAATGCTGGACGCAAAGTATTATCTTCCCACTTTTCACCTGCGGGAATCACTGCAATTCGAGATCCATATTTTTGAGCAAATTTTGCCACAGCTTCACTATTTCGCAAACAACCAGCGATGGTGGGAGTCTTTCCAGTCAGCAACGTCAGAGAGGAACCGTTAGGAGATGGTATAACTAGCTTAGTTCCCGCAGGAATTTTAGTTAGAGATGCAGGAGAAAGCGAATAACCATCTTTGGATAAACGACCTTTTGATAATTCTGCTTGTACAGACTGTGCATAGTCAAGCGCAGACTCATCTCTCCATTGATAGGGATAAATGATTGCACCATTGTTTGTAGCAATTTCTGTTGAAGTTGAGAAAGATAGAACATCAACTATAACAACGACATCACTAATAGGTGCGAGTTCAAAAACTCCTTTTGCACCCCATTCGCAGCGTAGGTTAAATTCTTCTTGGTCAAAAATCATTTTTTCTGATTGTGAATTTTTCTGCTATTTCTATCCGATTTCCAGCAGGATCGCGTAAAAAGAAGCGATCGCGTCCTGGTATCGGTTGTTTATCGGCAATAATTTCCACACCATGCGATCGCAGGTGTTTCTGAAAAGCCTGTAAATCACTTACTAAGTAACAAATATGTCGTCTAGATGCTGCATTATCCGGGTTTTGCTCAGTACTAATATGAATCTGAATATTTCCCAGAACATACCAAGCACCTTTATTCGCTTTGATTGTCTCAGGTTTAGGAATTTCTGTAAGTCCCAAAACTTTGCCGTAGAAAAATAGCATTGCATCTTCTGCTTCCGGGGAAGATGTCACTTGGATATGATCGATTGCATTCAACCACATGATTACTTAGTCCAACTTTTAGATAATTGCTTCACTAGACATCTGGTGAAAAAGAATGTAGAGACGCGACATGTCGCGTCTCTACAATGGTTCTGGATAACGCATATTTAATTTCTGGAGATGTCTACTAGACAAAAGTTTTTCAAAGACAAAAGCATCAACCCAAACATCCGAATTAAAAATTAGTTCTCCCACTCTCTGGTATCCTCGACTTGCGTAGAAAGACAAGAGCTTTTTATGAGTTTTCACAGCATCCAATCGTACAGTCAGATATCCATGAGTAAGTGCCAATTTTTCAATAGCTCCCAAACACCATGTCCCCAGTCCTTGTCCTTGTCGTTCTGGTAGCACAGCTAATTTATGCACATACACCGCAGGTACATCTGAAATTTGCCAATTAATTTTTCCATACTTGATGTAGCTAAGAGGTACTTGAGATGCAAACTCTAAGGTGAAAGTACCCACCAAACTTTCACCAACTTTTAGTGCATAAACTTGCAGCTTTTCCGCATCTTTGAGCATATTTTCGAGAGGGTAGATAGGATGCATCCAATGCGTTAAACCAAATCTTACTTGCAGATCAAGCCCACAGGCAATAAGAATTTCGTGCAGGAGCGGAACATCAGCAGCGCTGACGCGATGGATGGTAGGTTGCATTTTTAGCTTTTATTTGGCTGTGGAATTAAACCCATATCCAAGTATATAGGACATACTATCTTTTTCATAACAGGTAATTTACGATAAAAAATGTAAGACCCTATAATGCAACCTATACCTCCAAATGCTAAAGCATTAGTAATACCAAATTGATTTGCTAATCCTCCAAAAAATAAGTTACCAAATGGAAGTATTCCCAAAAATCCTGTTGTAAATATACTAGTAACTCGACCCCTTTTATTTTCATCAGTAAGAATTAGCTGGATGAAGTTGCTAATTGAAGCCAGAGTTAAAGTAGTACTCATTCCAATAATAAAAATGAGTATTAAGCAAATTTCTAGTTTGTTTATCTGGGAAAATACTATTAGCGCCAAACCAATAATTGCCGTAAAACGCGCCATAATTTTTTCGAGTCCTGTAACTTTTTTCCGCGAGACTAGATAAAGACCAGCGATTAGAGAACCAAATGCCGAAGCTGTCATTAAATATCCCATAGTTTCGGCATTGCATTGTAATACTTCTTTGGCAAAAATAGGGATTAAATTAATATAGGTCATTGCCATAAAGCAGACTATTGAGAGTAAGATTAAAACATATTTTATTGGTAAAAAATTATATGCAAATACAAAACCTTCTTTCAGGTTTTGCCAGATTTGGGCTTTTTTGGCTGAGGAATTATTAGTAACTGGATTTATCTTGACAATTAAGAGAGCAGATAGGAAAGGTAGATAGCTAACACTGTCTACTAAAAAACATGAACCAGCTCCATCTTTAGCAATTAGTAACCCTCCAATCATCGGACTAATAAACTTTGCTGTATTAATCAAGAATGAATGCAGAGCCATTCCACTATAAGTATCTGATTTTTTCTCTACAATTCGAGGAATTATCACTTGACGTGCTGGTAAATCGAAAGCTTTCACTATACCCTGCAACATACCAATGATAATAATTGCTACAACATTAAGTTGATTATTAATAGTTATAAAAGTTAGTGTGGAAGATAGCAAAATCGAAACTAGCTGAGTAGCTATTAAGACATATCGTAAGTTCCAGCGATCTATTAATACTCCTGCCAAGGGTGTAATAATCAAACCCATAGCTTGATTGGTAAATCCAGCTACACCAACTAACATAGCTGAATTAGTCAATTGATAAACCATCCAAATTAAGGCAATTTGAGTCATCCAAGAGCCAAAAAAGGATACACTTTCTCCGATAACGAAACAACAAAAATTCAAAGATTTAAGAGCGGGGGGAATATGAACAAAACCAAACAGAAGTTTGTCTTGTTCAGTATTTTCTCTATTAGTTTGTAGCATTAGGATCTTCAAGTAATGAAAATATCTGCAATATGAATGAAGCTGTATTCGACTTGCACACCACAAGTTTACAACAACTATTAGATTTGCTTAAATTTAGATAAACATAAATTTAGTATGCTTACTTTTATCTGATGAAAAACCAGGATACACCAATGGCTATTTTTTCGCTAGTGGTCTGTCTGATTAGTTATCAGAGGTTACGGATGGTCAGATTCCCGACTTGTTGAATAAGTCGGGAATTTGACAACCTTTGAGGCTACTCATTTTTATTTACAATATACGATAACTTGGTAGATATACCGTAGTATACTATCCAAAGACAGAAAAATCCTAACTGTTTGCAAAGATGACCAACACAGCGACAAATACGGCAATTCGCACCGCAAGAGTGAAAATCCCCAATGGTGATTTGCAGATAGATGCTTACCTGGCTGAACCTGAGGGTGAGGGAACTTTCAGCGCGGTAATTGTGGTTCAAGAAATTTTTGGGGTGAATATTCACATTCGGGAAGTGACGGAGAGATTAGCCAACGAGGGGTACGTGGCGATCGCACCGGCAATTTTTCAGCGAATTGCTCCCGGTTTTGAAGCTGGATACAAAAGCGAAGATATCCAGCTTGGCAGAAAATATAAAGAACAAACTAAAGCGGATGAAATATTGAGCGATATTCAAGCAACGATCGCCTATCTGAAAACTCTGCCGAATGTGAATGGCGATCGCATCGCTTCTATTGGTTTCTGCTTTGGGGGACACATTGTATATTTAGCTGCAACGCTTTCTGATATCAAAGCTACTGCTTCCTTCTACGGTGGGGGTATACCTAACTCTACCCCTGGTGGTGGCGTGCCTACTATTACCCACACTCCAGATATCAAGGGTACTGTTTACGCTTTCTTTGGTACACAAGATGCAGGAATTCCCCAAGAACAAACTGAGCAAATTGAGGCAGAGTTAGAAAAACATCAGATTCCTCATCAAGTCTTTCGCTATGAAGCCGATCACGGTTTTTTCTGCAACCATCGCGGTAGTTATAATCCAGAAGCTGCTGCTGATGCTTGGATCAAAGTTAAGGAACTGTTTCAAAAGCAGCTTCAGTAAAGAATTGTATGTATGCTTGTGTGCGATCGCTTGCTTTTCGCCTTTGTTTGTGCGAGAGTTTTATTTAAAAGCTATTAAGTACGGTAATTCGATAAGCTTGTAGTAGATTTATTTTCGCCGTGCAATCGTTTGGGAAAAACGATGTTAACAGATTCTCAAGAACTGGCAGTCACTACTGATTCATTAGAAACAGTAAGTGCCATCAATGAATTTTTCGAGCAACTACTCAGTGTCGGCAACGAAGCTCAAGTTATCCTAAAAGCAGTTGAGGCTTCTTCAACTTGTGCGATCGCCAATGCTCATGCAGCAGCTTTTTATTTGTTTTCTGGAACTAGTGATGCTGTCACCCAAGCAACACAGTATCTCAACGTTGCTCAAGCACATCTTAAGCGCACCAATGAACGCGAAGAGTTATATATAGCTGGCATTGATGCTTGGCTAAAGCGTGATATCCAAAGTGCGATTGCTGATCATGAAGCGATCCTCGAAGCATTTCCCCGCGATTTAGTCTCGCTGCATATCTGCCAATACCACTATAGAAATTCCGGTGACAGTCAAGGAATGCTGCGAATAGCAGAAAAAGTTTTCCCAGCAAATAGAGATAGCCCGTATATGTACGGAATGCTCGCTTTTGGATTAGAAGAATGTCACAAACTATCGGCAGCAGAAGAGGCAGGACGACGGGCAACTCAGATGAAACGCGATAATCGTTGGGCGCATCATGCGGTAGCTCACGTCTTAGAAACCCAAGGACGGCTGTCAGAAGGAATTGCTTGGATGGAGAGTGTTTGCGACACTTGGGAAAATAGTAACCCAGCTTTTTACAGCCATCTTTGGTGGCACACTGCTCTCTACCACCTAGATGCTGAGGATATCAGTAAGGTATTGGAAATTTATGATACTCGGATTTGGGGACGTGCCAGAAAAGACAACGCACGCGAACAGATTAATGCCATCTCGCTGCTGCTGCGTTTGGAATTGAGAGGTGTGGATGTAGGCGATCGCTTCTTAGAAGTTGCTGATTACCTCCAGCCAAGACTACACGAACACACCCTTGGTTTTACGGATCTGCATTATATCTATGCGCTAGTACGTGGCGGTAAAGATGATTGGGCGGCAGAAATGTTAGAGAGTATGCAAGTATACACTCAAACGGCACTGCCCTATATCCAATCAACTTGGTTAGAAGTGGTTCTACCCGCAGCCCGTGGCATGATTGCTCATGCTCAAGGTAATATGCAGAAAGTTATTGATGAACTTGGATCGGTATTACCAAGATTACAGGAAACAGGTGGTAGCCATGCCCAACGGGATTTATTTGAGCAAGTTTATCTTGATGCCTTAATTCATGCGAAGGAAAATAGCAAAGCGCTGAGTCTGCTAGAAAAACGTCATGCAAAGCGGACGCAGATACCGATATTTCAGCAGGAATTGGCTCACTTTTACAAAATGAATAAATAAGATTCCCGACTTCTCGCTCGAAGTCGGGAATCTGAAGAGTACAAACATCCTCAATGCACGCTTTATGAAATACGTCAATCTTGGCAAAACCGGACTGAAAGTATCGCGCCTGTCTCTTGGTACAATGACTTATGGCTCTCGCAAATGGCGAGAATGGATACTAGAAGAAGAAGAAAGTCGCCCATTTATCAAACTTGCTTTGGAGTTGGGGATTAATTTTTTTGATACAGCCGATGTTTACTCTTTGGGTGTTAGTGAAGAAATATTAGGGCGATCGCTCAAAGATTTTGCCAAAAGAGATCAAGTTATCATTGCTACCAAAGTTTACAACCAAGTGGGTGATAGTCCCAACGATCGCGGACTATCTCGCAAACATATTTTTGATAGCATTGATGCCTCATTACAACGACTACAGACAGATTACGTAGATTTATACCAAATTCACCGTTGGGACAACGAGACACCGATTGAGGAAACTCTAGAGGCATTGCATGATGTCATAAAATCGGGTAAGGTTCGTTACATTGGGGCTTCGAGTATGTACGCATGGCAGTTTGCCAAAGCTCTTTACACAGCAGATAAACACGGCTGGACGCGCTTTGTTTCCATGCAAAATCACTACAACCTAGTTTATCGGGAAGAAGAACGAGAGGTAATACCGTTATCTCGCGCTGAAGGCATCGGCATAATTCCTTGGAGTCCCCTTGCACGCGGCTTTTTAGCTGGAAATCGCCAAAAACAAGGTTACGGTGAAACCACTCGTGCGAAAACCGATGAATTTGCCCACAATCTTTACTATGAAGAATCAGATTTTCAAATAGTCGATCGCGTTGTAGACTTAGCTAAACAACGCGAAGTTACCCCAACACAGATTGCTCTAGCTTGGCTGTTGCACCAACCAGGTGTAACGGCTCCGATTATTGGTGCTAGCAAGATAGAACATCTCAAAGATGCAGTAGAGGCTGTAGATTTGGAACTTTCTGAAGACGAGCGGAAGTTGCTTGAGGAACCTTATAAACCTCACCCAATATTAGGGCATCAGTAGAACATAAACTGCTAATAGCAAGTCGAACGCAAGTCGGTGCATTGTGAATGCATCGGCTTGCATTGTTAATGCATCGACTTGCATTGTGAATGCATCGACTTGCATTGTGAATGCATCGGCTTGTATTGTTAATGCATCGGCTTGCATTGTTAATGCATCGACTTGCAAAAATAGGACTTACGCAAAAACCCTCGCAAATCTTATTCCTACCCTTTGGGTTCTGCTTTACAGTACGTGTACTTTGCATCCTAGCCTGCGGCAACGCTGTTACGGCGAAAGTGGTAAGTGTAAAATTATTTCACATGCTTTATGGCATATATATATCTAATAGTCAATCCCAATTGTGTAAGATTTTAGATACGTTTGCCTGGCGTTAATATCTATTTACAAACAACTTATAACAACGCTTGGCAGTATTTGCATTAAACGCATTTTAAAGGAAATTGCATGTGGATCGTCAAAATTGCTTTACGTCTTCCGTATACATTCGCGATCGCTGCCTTGATGATTGTCATCCTGGGTGTAGTAACAATATTTGGCACAGCGGTTGACATTTTTCCCGCAATTAACATTCCGGTTGTCAGCGTAGTTTGGACTTACACTGGTACCACATCTGAGGAAATGGCACAGCGAATCGTCACAATTAGCGAACGCGCCATGACAACAACCGTTGGTGACATCGAACACATTGAGTCTCAATCTTTGAGCGGTGTTAGTGTCGTCAAGGTTTTCTTCCAACCCAACGCCAATATTGCCTCAGCAGTCGCTCAAATTACCTCTGTCAGTCAAACAATTCTCCGCCCTTTGCCACCTGGGATTACACCGCCATTCATCATTCAATACAACGCTTCTTCGGTGCCGATTATCCAGATGAGTGTTAGTAGCAAAACCTTGCCGGAAGAAGCACTTTTCGACTATGCTACCAACTTCGTCCGCACCCAATTAGCAACAGTGCAAGGGGCGAGTGTACCTCTGCCTTATGGTGGTAAACCTCGGCAAATTATGGTTGATATCGATCCCCAAGCGATGTTGGCTAAAGGTATTTCTGCCCAAGACGTGACTAATGCTGTCAGTGCCCAAAATCTGGTATTACCCGCAGGTGATATGAAAATAGGCGATCGTGACTTCGCCGTACAAATCAACAATAGTCCAGATGTGGTGTCAGCCCTGAACGACTTGCCGATTAAGCAAGTTAATGGTAACGTGACTTACATTCGTGATGTCGCGCAGGTAAGAGATGGCTTTGGTGTGCAATCAAACATTGTACGTCAGAATGGCAGACGATCAAGCTTACTTAGTATCCTTAAGAGTGGTAATGCCTCGACTATTGATGTGATTGATCGGGTAAAAAAAGCTTTGCCTCGCATCCAATCCACCTTGCCCCCAGAACTGAATTTAGCGTTTTTGTTTGATCAATCTATATTTGTGAAAGCTTCTATTCAAGGCGTTCTCAAAGAAGGATTGATTGCAGCCTGTCTTACTGCGCTGATGATTTTGATTTTCCTGGGAAGTTGGCGCAGCACCGTAATTGTAGCCGTATCGATTCCTCTCTCGATGCTAGTTTCAATTATTGTGATGAGTCGTTTGGGACAAACTTTCAACATCATGACCTTAGGTGGTTTGTCCTTAGCTGTTGGTATTCTTGTAGATGATGCCACAGTAGAAATTGAAAATATCCACCGAAATCTCGGACAAGGTAAACCCATCAAGCGAGCAATCTTAGATGGGGCGCAGCAAATCGCCACTCCAGCACTTGTAGCAACATTATGTATTTGTATTGTCTTTGTGCCGGTCGTGTTTTTAAGTGGAGTGGCAAAGTACCTATTTGTCCCCCTAGCGATGGCGGTAGTATTTGGGATGCTTGCTTCCTATGTGCTATCTCGGACTGTAGTACCGACAATGGCAAGCTATCTTCTACCATACGAAGCGGATTGGCATAGAGAAAGCGAGGATCATAATGGTCATAGCGATCGCCATCATCTAAATTCGCCAGTTCAAAACAACAATGGTCATAGCGATCGCCATCATCTAGATTCGCCAGTTCAAAACAATAATGGTCATAGCGATCGCCATCATCTAGATTCGCCAGTTCAAAACAATAATGGTAACAACAACCACCAGACCCATTCGCCAGTCCAAAACAATAATGGTAACGACAACCACCAAACAGAAGAGGCAGCAAGGAAAACTGCCAAACCTGTGAAGAAAGATTGGATATGGCGGCTACATGAAAAGTTTAACCGACAATTTGAGAAGCTTCGCAGTTGGTACTACAATGTCCTGACCTCAGCATTAAATCACCGCCGCATAGTCTTTGTGCTGTTTGGTGCTTTTATCGTCAGTGCAGGAGTTTTGTTGCCGTTCGTCGGTCAAGACTTTTTCCCTGAAGTCGATGGTGGTCAGTTTAGCCTCCATGTTCGAGCCTTACCTGGTACTCGTTTGGAAGAGACAGAAAAAATTGTCAGCCAAGTCGAAGGCGTTATCCGCCAGACTGTACCGAAGGAGAATCTCTCTCTGATTCTGGATAACATTGGCTTACCCACCAGTGGCATTAACCTTACATACGGCTACAATGGTGCCACAATTGGGCAGGCTGATGCTGATATTCTTGTGTCCCTAAAAGAATCTGGTGCAACTTTTTCTTACATTAAGGAACTCCGCCAGAAATTGAAAGCGACATTTCCCAACTACACCTTCTTTTTTCAACCGGCTGATATTGTTACTCAAATTTTAAATTTCGGTTTGCCGGCTGCTGTTGACGTGCAAATATCTGGCCCTCTGAAAAACTCAAAGGGCAACTTTGAAATTGCCAAACAAATCGAAGCACAGATGACGCGCATTCCTGGGGCTGTAGATGTACACATTCAGCAAGTTGTCGATGCCCCAAAGTTACGTCTAGATGTAGATCGCACGGAGGCTCAACAACTGGGTATGACCCAGCGTGATGTTGCCAATAGTGTCCTCACTTCCTTAAGTTCAAGCGGTCAAGCTGCAATCAACCAATGGCTCGATCCTAAAAAAGGCGTAAGTTACACTCTTGCTGTACAAGTTCCCCAGTATAAAATGGACTCTATTGACAGCCTGAAAAATACGCCAGTTGGCAACGGTCAAACTGCACCCCAACTTTTAGGTAATTTGGCTAGTGTCAAACGCGACACAGTGATGCAAGTTGTCAATCACTACAACATTCAGCCGGTTTTCGATATCTACGCTAACTCCTCTGGCCGTGACCTTGGGGGAGTTGCCAGCGATGTAAATCGAATCATCGCTGATTATCAGAAAAAATTGCCTAAGGGAAGTCAGATTAATGTCCGAGGGCAAGTGCAAACGATGAACTCTTCCTTTCTGGGACTTGGTTTAGGACTTGTGTTTGCAATTGTACTGGTTTACTGCTTAATGGTGGTGAACTTCCAATCTTGGCTCGATCCCCTGATTATTATGATGGCACTGCCAAGTGCTTTAGCTGGTATTGTCTGGATGCTGTTTGTCACCCGCACCACCCTTAGCGTCCCTTCGTTAATGGGTGCAATTATGAGTATAGGTGTAGCGACATCAAACAGTATTCTAATGATCACTTTTGCTAATGACCAGCGTCAGGAAGGGCAAAATGCCTATAAAGCAGCGCAAGCGGCAGGTCACACGCGGTTGCGTCCTGTGTTGATGACTGCCTTAGCGATGCTCATCGGTATGGTGCCAATGTCTCTCGGTCTTGGTGAAGGTGGTGAGCAGAATGCACCCTTGGGTCGCGCTGTAATTGGTGGCTTGTCAGCTGCAACAGTCGCTACTCTCATTTTTGTACCTGTCGTATACAGCATGATGCGGCGTCAACAACCTCGTCCTGTTGATGAGGATGATGACGATTTAAATTTCTCAGATCCACAGACAGCATACTCGTTGTCATCGTCTCAAAGCAAGTCATGAGCAATTCAAAGTATGCCCTACTTTGCCCGCTACAAAGAACAAAATTGTCAAAGCCAATGATGGTAATGACACTAGCTTAGGACTTACGCACAAGGAATGAAAAACGAACCGCCAAGGACGCCAAGGACGCCAATAAATAAGAGTTTGAGAGAGTTTTTGCGTAAGTCCGGTAACTACTAAATTTCTGCAAATTAGATAATATGGGACAGATTACCTATGGATTCTCAGCCTCGTCCATCTCCTGATTCTCAACAACAAACGACTTCTAGAAAAAGGCACGGCATCGGTCGAATTGGTTGGGCTGTAATTGGTGCTGTTTTTTTTGGTAGCCTACTAGCCATAGGTATTTTGCCCCGCTTAAGCCAAAGGTCAGAATTACAAGCAGCCGTTAAGGAAGCAAGCACCGTACCCTCAGTCAACGTTATCACTCCCCGTCGTGCTGCTGCTACTACGAATTTGGAACTACCTGGTAGTGTTGTCCCCCTTAACCAAACTACCATCTACGCTCGCAGTACTGGGTATTTGCGGCGGTGGTACGTAGATATTGGCGATCGCGTCCGAGATGGTCAGTTGTTGGCAGAGATTGATTCACCAGACATAGATCAGCAAGTTCTGCAAGCGAAGGCAGAGTTAGTACAAGCACAAGCCAATGTCTCTCAAAGTCGTGCTAATTTAGCTAAAGGTATTTCTGATTTGAAGCAAGCCCGCGCTAATCTATTGATAGCACGTCAGACCTGGCAGCGCTGGCAAGTTCTTGTCAAGCAAGGTGCAGTAGCTCAACAAGATGCAGATACAAGATATGCAACATATCAGGCAAATCTTGCCAACGTTGAGGCAGCACAAAACACTGTTAATTCTAACTCTGCTAACATCAAGGCAGCACAAGCTAATGTCTACGCAAGTCAAGCAAACTTTCAGCGTTATTCTGTATTGCAGTCTTATGAGAAAGTCACTGCTCCTTTCTCAGGAGTGATTACCGCACGTAACGTAAATACAGGTGTTTTAATTTCAGCAGGTAGTGGCAACACCAATATTAGCAACACCAACACTAGCAATACCAGCCTTTATACTATTGCTGCTTATGACAAGCTAGATGTGAATGTGAATATTCCACAGAGTTTATCACCGTCACTTCAGACTGCTCAAACAGCAGAAATTACAGTCAGAGAGTTACCACAACAAGTGTTTAGGGGTAAAGTAGTGCGTACTAGCAACGCTATAGATCCAAATACTCGCACTTTGCTGACACAATTAGAAGTGCAAAATTCCAACGCTACGCTGCGACCTGGGATGTATGCCACAGTTAAATTTGCCATTAACCGCACTAATACTCCCTTTGTTGTGCCAGATAGTGCCTTAGTCGTTAACGCCGGAGGTACGCAGGTAGCAACTGTAACTAAGGACAAAACAGTGCATTATCAAAAAGTTGCCGTTGGGCGAGATTATGGTACTGAAGTAGAAATTACCTCAGGTCTGACAGGAAATGAATCGCTCATTGCCACTCCTACGGTTGATGAGACAGAGGGTTTGCGTGTGCAGCCAGTTGCAGAAAAAAAGAAATGACCAAAAAAGTATGAATGATGAACGCGCAATGCGTCTTTGTTCGCGCTTGCGTCTCCGACAGGAGAAGGAGAAGGATAAAGGATGAAAAAAGGTACAAGCCTCTAAAAAGTATGAAGGATGAAGGATGAAGTAAGAACCCCATAAATAAATTATTCCGTTGTACCTTTTTTCATCCTTCTCCCAAGGGGAGAGGCTTTGCGAACATAATTCATCCTTTATCCTTCATCATGAGCGATGACCCAAAGACGCAATAAATCGCCTCTCTACAAAGGGTTTTGGGTAACGCATAATTAGTTTTCACGACGTTTGTCTATGCGGCATAGAAAACTAACGCCCGCAGCTCGATGCTCTGGCGGGGTGGGGCATCCGGCGGGCTTGTCGGGTCATCAAACCCAGTGTGTGCCGCAAATCGCGCCCGTCCATCCTCCGCCGAGTCAAAGCACTTGATAAATAGCGCCTCATTCGGTTGCAGTTGTGGAAAATAAAACCAGCGATGTGCTGGATTGTACGTAATCGCGTAAGTTTCACCAACGCGATCGCGATATACCAAATCCCCAGCTACCAAGTCTTTTGGTGCGATGCTTTGGGCATCACACAGTGCCAATGGAGACTCTTGGACTGGTTGGGCGATCGGTCGCCAAACATTGACCACGGCAAACCTTTGTTGCAGCAACCGATCAGTGTTATCTATTCCCCGTGCTGCCAACTCCAGAAGGGCGCGAGTATAGCCAGATTTGGCTGTAAAGTCATTATGTACGCGCTTGACTGGCTCTTTGATTTTGCTCTCACCCTGCTGCAAGCGTTGAGCATTACGGAGAGTGTGATCGAAAATTACCACCTGAGTTGCACCTGTTACCTCTTTCAAAAGTTGCTCGGCTTCAGGATAATAGACGCGCTCTATCTCCGAATCGTCATAGAAATTGTGAACATTGCTATGATGGACAGCGTAAGCGAATCCCTCTTGGTCTAGGGATAAGTCTTTTGCGATCGCCCGTGCATCTCGTATCGGCAGCTTGTGTGCCTCGTACACTCCGTTATGTTGTGGAATGCCTGGTGGTGGCTCGTAAGTGTAATTAACAGGCTTTTCTGCCATTGGAGTCAGGTAATTGAGAACTGCCTCAA